>DATHJK010000626.1:0-6703 GCA_035316225.1 Pyrinomonadaceae bacterium | reverse complement strand
TCACAAGCTCTTTTCCGAAGTAGATCTGATTGTCATTCGGAATAGAGATGACGACGGAAGATTCTTTGATGATGGCCGGGTCAACGTCCGGGCTGTTCATGTCGCGTGGGATGGCGACCGTAACGCCCTGTTGCAGGAACGGTGTGATCACCATGAAGATGATCAGCAGCACCAGCATGATGTCCACCATCGGCGTAACATTAATTTCGGACTGGAGGCCGCTTCCGCCTCCGCCTCCTGACATACCCATAACTCAAACCTCCTTCGATGACCGACGAGCCGTGAGATGAAAAAGAGCGTGCGCGCTTCTCTTTCAGGCCGCGCTGTCGCCAGTATTGGCTTCAGGCGCGACCCGATTAAGAGAAGAAGCCCTCTCATATCAACAGCCGGCGACTCTTTCGGTTAGGGCTTCAACTGCCGCGTGCGGCTCTTCAGGAAATAGTCAATCAGTTCGGAAGCCGAGTTATCCATCTCGACCACGAAGCCGTCAACCTTGCTGGAGAAGTAGTTGAATAGCCAGACCGCAGGCACGGCCACGGCCAACCCCAGCGCCGTAGTAAAGAGCGCTTCGGAAATACCGCCCGCGACCGCAGCGATACCGGCGGATTCGGCGGCCTTCATGCCACGGAATGCGTTGATGATGCCGAACACCGTCCCGAACAGCCCTACGAACGGAGCGGTCGAACCGATGGTAGCAAGCCCCGAAAGGCCGCGACGAAACTCTGCGGTCTTGATAGCGATTGCGCGTTGCAGCGCACGCTTGGAGGCTTCTATCTCGTCGCCGGAGATTTCACTTGATTGCTCGTGCGCGCGAAACTCTTGAAGACCGGAATTGACGACCATAGCAAGGTGCGACTTGCGGTGCTTGTCGCTTATGTTGATGGCCTCTTCTATGCGGTCGTTCTTCAGGGCCTGCGCGACGCGCGGTGCGAACTCGCGCGACTGCTGCTTGGCCGCACGATAGGTCAGGAAGCGCTCGACCATGATGGCGATTGAGTAGACGCTCATGATCAACAGAATGATCACAACGGCCATCGCCACCCCGCCGAGATTCTTGAGCATCTCGGTGATCGAGAATGTGTTTGACATTGCCGCATCTGCCGGGCTGGCAGCCGGGCTTGCTTCTTGCCAAAAGAGTACCAGAAAGCCCAGTGCTTTCGTTCCGAGAAGGCTTAGAAGAATATTCACGATTAACCCCTCCAAATAATTTTAACTAGAAATTGATTGCTCATCGGATTACCAAGCCGGGAAATGCGCCTGAAATTTCCAATCGAAACGAGCAGACGCAATCATGGCTCGCCCGGCAGCGCTAACCCTGCTCTTACTGCGCTACGAAGTTGTAGATGATCGTGCCAGTGACCTTCACCGGCTGCCCCGAAAGCTTCGTCGGCGAAAACTTCGCACCGCGTGCCGCCTGAACTGCGGCCTGCTGCAACAACGGGTGACCAGAAACGGCGTGAGCCGATATGACATTGCCGTTCTCGTCAATCGTCACCTGCACTGTCACCTGCCCGGAAGCGTGCGCCGCCCTTGCAATCGGCGGATACGCGGGCTTCGGCAGATTGACAGCACGTCCATTCAGCACGCCGCCGGAAATCGGCGCTCTGGGCGGAGCAGGAGACGGCTTCGGCGGCGGCGGAGGCTCTTCATCAATGTGAACAGGGCCGCCCGTGCCGGTTCCCCCCGGAACTCCAGCGCCTGTGCCTGTGCCTATAGGCCCGCCCGTGTTGGTCGGGTCAACGTTAGACCTGCCAATTGCGACAGCGCCGTGCTCCGGTATAGGCGGAATTCGGCTGGCTTGAGAAGAAACGGTGTCGGGCGGCTTAACCGGCTGGTCAACGCGCGCGATCAATTCAGTGCGCTGCGCGACCTCCGGCTGATTCTGCCGCTCGGCTGGCTTCGGCGCTTCATGCTGCTCTTCGGGAGCTTGCTGCGGCGGTACGGGCACTGGCGCAACCAGCGTAGTCAATTCCAGATTCTGGTTCTCCAGATGCGCGTCGTACCAGTAAATGCTTGCAATACCGCCCACTATGAAGAGCACTGCGTAGAGCACCACTGTGCCTAGAAGGAATGAGCCTTTCCGCTTCAGGTCTTCCGTGTGCGGGTTAGACTCTACAAGATTTTCGAACATCGTTTTAAGTCCTCCCAATTCCGGTGCCAATGGATCAGGGGTGCGAATTTTATTAGATAATCAA
This sequence comes from Pyrinomonadaceae bacterium, assembly GCA_035316225.1. Lineage (GTDB taxonomy): Bacteria > Acidobacteriota > Blastocatellia > Pyrinomonadales > Pyrinomonadaceae > 3-1-20CM-3-53-8. The sequence goes on along the minus strand of DATHJK010000626.1, from coordinate 4,508 downwards.
ACTAATAGTTCTCAAACGCCTAGACTATATGCCCGCTTGATATCTGTGGGTGAATCGTAAAGGGGGAAGGCAGCGGTGATCTGGCATCATCCGAAAGACGCCAACAGACTTTACATTCAGCCGCTGAGTAGGAAAGACACAATCTCACCGGCCACGTCAAACATAGACCACCGCGCTTCCGCTTTCGTGTTCACTTCGGAAAGTGAAACCGCGAGCGTCGCGTTCGAGGCAATATTTAATTGGCCAGCAACGGTTGCAGTCTATGCCGCAACGCATTGGAAGTCAAGTACAAATCTATTGAGAATATATGCAGAAATTAAAATAAGAGACGGGTTTGAAACAACTCAAACCCGTCTCTTAAGTTTTAAGAACATAGCGGCTGGCGGGAGCTAGCTTGCGACGCCGCTTGCCTGCGCTCGGCTTCGCTGGCGCGAAGCGCGATTTGCCGTCTGCCCGCCCTCTTTCGCAGGTGGCGCGCTCACGCGGCCTGACGTGTCCAGTCGCTGTTGCCACCAGACCATAATCGGGCTTGCTATTGCAACTGACGAGTAAGTTCCAAAGACTATTCCTATCAACAGCGCGAGCGAAAACCCTCTTAAGACTTCGCCGCCGAAGAGCACGAGCGCGAGCACAGAGAGGAAAACCAGACCGCTCGTGATGACCGTGCGCGATAATGTCTGATTTATAGAATCGTTCGTCACCTTGTAGAGCGAATCGCGCCTGTGCAGACGCAGGTTCTCGCGTATGCGGTCGAAGACGACGATGGTGTCGTTGACAGAAAAGCCCACGAGCGTCAGGAGCGCAGCGATCACCGTCAGATTGATCTCCAACTGGAAGAGTGAGAAGAAGCCTAATGTGACCAGCACATCGTGGAAGACTGCAATCACTGCCGCTGCGCCGTAAGTCCACTCAAAGCGAAACGCTATGTACATGAGTATGCCAACGAGCGCGGCCAGCGTGACTGCGATTGCCTGGTTGCGTAGCTGCGCACCGGCTATTGCTCCAACCGCGTCCGTGCCAACGATCTTGTATGCGGCGTTCGGGTCGTCTCGCAGTTCTTTCCCCTCCTGCGCTTCAGGCCCGAAAGTATTGAGCGCCTGTCTGACTTTCACGCGGCCAACGTCAACCTGCGCTTGTGTCTGTCCTGTTCCTCCCGGCTGAGGATTTGGCTGCTGTGGTTGAGAGTTTGATTGCGCTGGCTGGTTATTGGTCTGCGGCGGCGCGCTTGTCTGCTGCTGCTGACCGTTATCCTGGCGCGGAATCTTAACGAGCATCTCGTCCGGCTTGCTCGTGTCGGGCTGAATCACGGCGTCGCGTATGCCCTGCGCCGAAACCGCAGCATGAACGGCCTCCGGCGATGGGCGCTGTTTGAACTTAACTGTAACGACCGTGCCGCCCTTGAAATCCACACCCATGTTGAAAGCTTCTGACCCGCCGGGCACAGCCTGACGAACCACAGCCGAAACAAGCCCGATCAGCATCAGCAGAATCGAAACGGCGATAAACCCCTTGCGATTAGCCAGCCAGTCAATGCGAACATCTTTGAAGAATTGAACCATAATAAAAGCCGTGAATCGTAAATCGTGAATCGTAAATCGTAAAAGCTTTTCGTCTATTCACGATTTACGATTCACGATTCACGGTAGTTAAATGCTAAGCGTCTGTGTCTTGCGCTCTTTCCGGCTCAAGAGCCAGATGAAGATTGTGCGCGAGACGTAGACAGACGTGAACAGGTTGACAATCAGTCCGAGGATTAGCGTGACGGCGAAGCCGCGAATCGGGCCTGTGCCGAACACGAATAGAAAGAGCGACGAGACGGTCGTAGTCACGTGCGTATCAATGATGGTGACGAACGCGCGCGCAAATCCCTGCTCGACAGCCGACGGCACGGTCTTGCCCGTGTGCAACTCCTCGCGTATGCGCTCGAAGATGAGCACGTTCGAGTCAACGGCCATGCCTATGGTCAGAATAATTCCGGCGATGCCTGGAAGCGTCAATGTCGCCCCGAAGAGAATCAGCGCCGCTATCATCAAGACCATGTTCAGCAGCAGCGCGACGACCGCGTTGATGCCTGAGCCTCTGTAATAGAAGAGCATGAACAGCACGACCAGCGCCAGACCTGCGATTGAAGCTGTGACGCCCGAACGAATCGAATCCGCGCCGAGGCTTGGGCCAACCGTGCGCTCTTCCTGATACTCAATCGGAGCAGGCAGCGCGCCCGAACGAAGCGTAAGCGCAAGATCGTCTGCGGACTGCTTTGTAAACCTGCCCTCTATCTCGCCCGAATCCGTAATCTGCGATTTGATGAAGGCGACGGATTTCACTTCGCCGTTGAGGACGACGCCCATGTACTCGTTGATGTTCGCGCCCGTCCACGCGCCGAATTTATCCGCGCCCCCCGGTTTGAGCGAAAAAGCTATCTGGTAATCGTTAGCTCCTCCGGCACGCGACTGTACAGCCGATGCGTTGCGCAACTCGCTCCCATCCACGACCGCAGGAGTTTCGATTACGACGAAGCGCTTAGGCTTATTCTGGTCGGCGGGCTGGCTGCCAGCCGACGTAGGCTCCATGCGTTCTGCGTAAGGGAGAATTCTGCGATTGGCCGGAACGTTGCCCCCCATAGAAGCCCTCGCCTCCTCTTCGGTTGCGTAGGTCTGCACAGGCGCGGGGTTGGGCGAGCTTACGACGTGAACCAGTTCAAGCTTTGACTCTCCGGCCAGAAGTTGCTTCACGCGCTCAGGGTCTTGAATGCCCGGCATCTGAACAAGGATTTGGTGCGAGCCTTGTGCGCCGTGTCGTTGCACCAGAGGCTCGGCTACGCCGAACTGATTCAGACGGCTTTCAATAATCTTCTGTGCCTGATCCGTAGCCTGCTCTGTGAGCGCTCGCTCAGCCGTCGCGGAGAGCGTCCACGTTATAGTGTTGCCCGAAGTGGAAGCAGTCCACCCCTGAAGGTCAACCTTTTTCTCCACCTCGGTCTGTATATCGCTCATCTTCGACGGGTCTGTCGTTTCCAGTACGACACGATAATTGCCGCCGGAAATATCTGCGCGCGCCTCTTTAATCGGAAAATTCTGGGCTTTGGCAGCGTTCTGCACGGCGAGCGCATTATTTTCCGTTAAGGTCTTCAGGAACTCTTCGACCTTCACGCGCATCACCAGATGCGAGCCGCCCTTCAGATCAAGACCGAGACGTATGTTTTCGCCCAGCGTCTTCTTTATACCGTTCCATGTAAAATCGCTCCTCGTAGGGCGATGGCGTGGGCCAACAACTATATAAAGGCCGGCGAGCGTTACAATCGCTATTATGATTACACGTTGAAGTAAGTTCTTTTTCTTCATAACTCAAATCGGCGCTCGCCCTTCAAAAAGCGAACGTCAAAGCTTCCTCTATGATTTCTTCTCTTCCTCTACCTGCAATCCTGAGACGGAGGAGCGCGCAATCTCCAGAATGGATTTGTCCGCGCTGCGTATAAGAAGGCTTGTATCACGAACGGCTGTGATAGTGCCGATTACGCCGCCGTTCGTAACTATCCTGTCACCCACTTTCAGGTTCGCCACCGTGCTCTGAAGGTCGCGCTGGCGTCTGCGCTGCGGGACAATGATAAGTACGTAGAAGACGCCGAAGATCAGAATCCACGGCAGCAGAGCAAAAAGAAGATTGCCGCCGCCCTGCTGCTGGAAGAGAAGTAGAGTAGTCGTCATAATATTTTTCTGGTCAGTGCTGCTCGGCTTAGGCCGGGCGTACCGAAAGGCGTAATGGGGGTTTCAAATTGCGGAATGTAAGACGAACCGCTGGCTAACCCGCAGTCCGCAATCCCGCGCGCTCACTCGACGCCCGAGTTGATTCGCACTGTGAACTCTTGCCGAAATCGCGTGAAATCGCCAGACCGAATAGCTTGCCTCACACGCCGCATAGTGTCAAGGAAGAACGCAAGGTTGTGATGGGTCAGCAATATGCTCGCAAGCATTTCGCCCGTCGCATACAGGTGTCTCAGATAGGCGCGCGAGTGGCGACTGCATACGGAACAAGCGCACTCATCGTCAATGGGTCGCGTGTCGCGTGCGTACCGCGCGTTCTTAATGTTGAGTTTGCCGCGCGAAGTGAAAGCCTGACCTGTGCGGCCATTGCGCGTAGGCAACACGCAATCGAACATGTCCACGCCGCGCGCCACGCATTCCACTAAATCTTCAGGCGTGCCGACGCCCATCAAATAGCGCGGCGTACCGGGCGGCATTAGCGGAGCTATCCCTTCGACCACCTCATACATCAGACGCTTCTCTTCGCCCACGCTCAGCCCGCCTATGGCGTATCCGTCAAAGCCAATCTCGACTGTTCGCGCCAGACTCTCGCGCCGCAAATCCATATGCGCCGCGCCCTGAACTATCCCGAAGAGAGCCTGCGCCCCGCTCAAGCCTTCACGACGCTCCGTGCGCCCCATGTCCATGCCTTCCGTTTGCATCGCATCGAAGGCCGCGCGCGAGCGCCCCGCCCATCTGGCAGTGAGC
>DATHJK010000625.1:0-5670 GCA_035316225.1 Pyrinomonadaceae bacterium | reverse complement strand
GAGTCCCACAAGCAGAACGGCTATACCGATTGCTTCCTTGAATCCTTTTAAGAAGATTGCGCCCAGCAGTGCTATGAGGACGAGCGTGAATCCGATTTGATGTTTTAGAAAATGGGGAGCGAACGGATTTTCTATAACGTGGGCGGTCGCGTCCGCAGCCGAAAGCGTGATCGTTATTATGAAATCGGTTGCGACGAACCCCAGAAGCGCCAGCACGAAAAGCTTGCCCTTCCAGCGCGAGAGCAGGTTTTCGAGCATCGCAATGGAGCCTTCGCCGTGCGGGCTTTCCTCTGCGACTCGACTGTAGATGGGAAGCGCGCCAATGAGAGTGAGCAGCACGAGGATGATCGTCGCAATAGGCGAGATGTAACCGGCAGCCAGAAAAGCTATGCCGGGCTGGTAGCCGAGCGTCGAGAAATAATCAACGCCCGTCAGGCACATGACCTGCCACCAGGAATGCTGCGGGTGGTGGCTCTCCTGCTCCTGCGGCCCCGCCGCTTCCTTACTCCCCTTGAAAAACCAGAGCTTGAATCGTCTTTTCCAGTTAGTTGACAGAATCTCCATGATGGCCTTTCAAATTCAGGAAACGAAGCTTCGTTAGAATTTGAATTAGAACATCAATTCCAGCCACACCCATATCGACCAAAAATTTCCGGCCCTTTCAGGCGACTGAATATTTCAGGGGATAAGGTGTGCCCGCATAATATAGCACGACGAGCAAATGTCGAATAGAGATAAGTTGCGGACTGAAAAATTTAAGTAGTGAGCGACTTTGAAAACACAAGGCCGGTAAACACCGGCTCTTAGTCTCAAACTATGACACCACTAAAATTTTCGCGCGATTGATGACGATTGAGATTTTGTTGTGAAAAGATAGTACAGGGAAATTCAGGCCAAAAAAATAAGCGGGCGGGGGCCTCCCACTGCCCCCACCCTAAGGCCACGTGTCCTCACCCCACGCGACCACTTCGCCCAACGGGGAGTCGGGCGCAACCGGATTATGCACCAGCGACGAAAAAGTTGCAACCGCTTTTGTTACTCTTTCTACAGGCTCCAGACAAAACCGTTTGCTTCGCGTCACCTCCCTATAAATTCGCCCATTTTTTCTCTTACTGTGTTAATTTTCATCAATCGAATCACGGAGGGCGAACTATTCTGATGAGCAACGAAACTGTTTCGCAAAGCGAAATTCTGCGGAAGAACATAGCGGCTATCGTAGAGATGCAGCAAAGGGCCGAGCGCGCCCGCTCATTCCAGACGCGCATAGCCGACCTTATAACCGCGTTCTTCGGTTCTATGGCGTTCGTCTACGTTCACGCCCTCTGGTTCGGTCTCTGGATTCTGCTCAACATCGGTCTGGTTCACATTCCCTACGTCTCCGAATTCGACCCGTACCCCTTTCAGCTATTGACCATGATAGTCTCGCTGGAAGCCATCTTCCTCTCCACATTCGTACTCGTCTCGCAGAACCGTTCGGCTGAGCTGAGCGAGCGGCGCGCAGAGCTTGACCTTCACATCAATCTGCTGGCCGAGCAAAAGGCCGCGAAAGTTTTAGATATGCTTCAAGAGATTGCCCGGCAGCTAGACCATTTACACGACGATTTCAACTTCAAGCACGACCCGGAGGCCGAAGCGCTCAAGGTCTCGCCTGAGCCGCAGGAGGTTCTTGATGTTATCGAGAAAGCTACGAATGCCAGATCGAAAGATGCAAAGAAGGTCGAGCAGAACGCTGAAGAGATTTCCGATAACGTCGAAGACGCTCATCCAGAGGCTGATAAGACAAGGGGCGAGTTTCAGGAAGCAGCGTCCAACGTAAACGAGAATAAGCGAGAGATAAAGACCGATGAAGAACAGGGATGAGGGATGAGGGATGAGGGATGAATAAGATTGAGTGAATACGTCAACACGCAATTCATTCAATCCTTTTCATCCCTCATCCCTTCCTTCTGTGGCGATTATGCGGTTCGGACAAACTTGCCACAGCTTTCCACGCCACGCAATCACGAACCGTTGCAAAATTCATAGAAAAACTGCGCGTTCCTATCTTCTGTAGATTGGCACGAACATTGCTCGCCCGATTCAGGTGCGAGCAAACAGGTAATGCTCATCAAGCGAGATTGCGATGTCGCATTACCGTCCGAAGTCTCGCCTTTCAAAGTGGTTCTTAGATCATGATCAAAAATGCCGCATCTGCGGTAAGACTCAAAGGAGAAACTCACTAGTGAAAAGCAAACTCAGTCTCGTTCTGACAATTATTTTCATGCTCTGCTTCGGAAGCCTTGCTTTCGCGCAGAACTCGAATACGGGTTCGACCGGAGGTAGCATGGGTGGCGGCCATCACAGGCGTCATCACAGGCGTCACCATCGCCGCCATCGTCGTCATGCGGGCGGCAATGCGAACATGACAACTGGCAACACTCACTAAGCTGCTGGCACGCGCAATCAATATTAAGCGCGTGTCCGATGGCTTTTGACAAAGCGGTATCAGATTGCATCGCTTCGGGTCTAACATACCCGAAGACGAAGCAAGCAAGTTGCGCTTGGGTGGCCCTAACGGGTTCGCTTCGGCGCGGGATGTAGAGGGGCGCGGCTATGATGAGGAGGTAGTCGCGCCCCTCTCGCCTTTTGCTCACGGCATATTGACATAAGGGAGTGCGAAGCTTCTGCGTGACAGAAGCCTTGCGCTCTTAGAAGCTGGAAGTTTTGAAGAGATGTTCGGGCTAGAGATTCAAGCAAGACATGGACGGGCGCAATTGCTCAGGCTCCTCTCGCTCTCCCTTTGTCTGCTCTGTTTCGGCGCGTGCGCGTCACATCCAGTTGAAGAGATAGTAACAACCGATGCCGGTCGCGCTTCGGTCGTACCGCCGGGCGCGCAGCCCGTGGCGCACCAGCCGGACTTGCCCACGCGCGACGCCGACATTGAAATCGCGGGCGACCGCATAGCCGAGGCCATGACCTATCTCAACTCTCGCAGGCGCGACCGCCACGACATCGCTCTACGCGCTTTGAATCAGGCCGAGGCCGCAATCAATCGCGCTCTACACGCGCGCGCTCACGAAGACGAATCCAGCCGCACAGCATTGCGCGCAATCCTGCGCGACCTGGACACCGCCGAGCGAGCAGTGCAGCGCGGCGCAAATGACGCCGCGCGCCAGCTTGCAGCGCTGGATAAGACGCTGGACAATCTGAACCTGCCGCCTCCTCCTGCGCCCGAAGCGGAAGTTTCGCCGTCACCGTAAAAAGCAGGGATGAAGGATGAGGGATGAAATGGGTTGAGCCAATTGCGTATTGACGCATTCACTCATTCTTATTCATCCTTCATCCCTCCGCCCTCATCCCTGCCTTTAGCTTCTTCTAACTTTATTCCGAAACGCTCGGCCATGCGATAGAGGGTGCGGCGGTCAATGCCCAGGATTTCTGCTGCGCGTGTGCGGTTACCGCCAACAGCTTCGAGCACGTGAAGGAGGTAGCGGCGCTCCAGTTCGTCTAACGAAATAAGGTCTGCATAGATTGCTGTCAGAGGCGAGCGCGAAAGAGCAGCACGCACCTTCACGTCGCTCGCCTGCATTTTCACAGGTAAATCCTCCGGGGCTATCTCCGCGCCGCGCGCACGCAGCGCCGCCGCCTCGACAGCGTTCTCAAGCTCACGCACGTTGCCCGGCCAGTCATAAGCAATCAGAAGATTGAGCGCATCATCGGAAAGACGCAGGCGTCGTCCGGTTCTCTCTGCCGCCAAACGCAGAAATCTTTCGGCCAGAAGCGGGATGTCGCTGCGCCTGTCTCGCAGCGGTGGGACAATAAACGTTACCACGCTCAGACGGTAGAAGAGGTCTTCGCGGAATCTGCCCGCTTTGACTTCGCGTTCGAGGTCGCGGTTCGTCGCGGCAACTACTCGTGCGTTCACGCGCGCGGGCTTTGAAGAACCTACGCGGCGAATCTCGCCCTCCTGAAGCGCGCGCAGCAGTTTGACCTGCATGGCCTGGCTTGTCTCGCCTATCTCGTCCAGAAAGAGCGTGCCCTCTTCCGCCTCTTCCCATAGACCTTTGCGATCCGTGACAGCGCCTGTGAACGCGCCGCGCACGTGACCGAAGAGTTCCGCTTCGAGGAGCGTTTCTGTGAGAGCGCCGCAGTTGACAGGAACGAACGGGCGCGCGGCGCGTGGGCTGTGCTGATGTATGGCGCGTGCGACCAACTCTTTTCCAGTGCCTGATTCGCCTATGACGAGCACGGTCGAGCGCGCCGGGGCAACGCGCGCAATCTCTTTGTAAAGCTCTATCATTATGGGGGAGCGCCCGACCAGCCCCGTCTGCTCGTAGTTCGCAGTGAACGATTCCTCTTCCGTGTTCCCTTTCTTCTCGCCGCTCTCTCTTTCCATTGCGCGACGCGCAGTCGCCACGACCTCTTCGACTTTGAAAGGCTTCGAGATAAAATCCCACGCCCCTTCGCGTGAAGCCTGAACTGCGGAATCGAGAGTGCCGAATCCCGTTACCAGAATCACCGGGCAGCTATCGCGCAGAGCGCGCAAGAGGTCTAAGCCGGATTCTTCGGCCTCAAGGTTCACATCGCTCACCACCAGATTAAAGCCTTGCGCTTCGGCAAGCTCTTTGGCGCGCGCGGGCGTCTGCGCCGTCTCGGCATGCCACCCTTGAGCCGCGAAGATTTCGCGCAACAGCTCGCACGACGCGCGGTCGTCATCAACCACAAGAATCTGTTTCATAAAAGCAGATGTTAGATGCCGTATGACATATGAAGGTTCTAATATTTCAGATTTGAAGTCCTGGATTTGCAATCTCAAATCTGAAATTCCGGCTCGCCTGCGACTTCAAAGCTCGACTGAAGCTACCGGCCTCTTATCTTCAGCTTCCGAACTTCTCTTTACTATTGCAGGAAGAGTTATTAGAAAGCGCGTGCCTTCACCCTCGTGGCTCTGGACTTCAATCTGTCCGCCATGCTCGCGCACGACCTGACGAACGACTACCAGTCCCAGACCGGAGCCTCGCCCCGTTCCCTTAGTCGTGTAGAACGGCTCGAAAAGATGGGAGCGAATCTCTGCGGACATGCCAATGCCCGTGTCTGCGAACTCGATCAGAATTGTGCTGGACGAAGCCACGTTCTCGCCATCCTGCTCGGAGTAGGCCGCACCGCCATTTTCTGTCACTGTGCTCACGCTGAGATGGCCGCCCTCTGGCATGGCATCCAGCGCATTGTTGATTAAATTTATGAAGAGCTGCTGAAGACGGTCTGAATTGCCTGCGACACGCGGCAGATTCTCTTCAAGCTCTGTCTCCAGTTTTACGCCGCGCGCGTCCAATGCTGGAGCGGTCGCGTCGAATATGCGCAGGAGCAGCGTATTGAGATCAACGGGCTGGTGCTCTGTAACTGCCGGGCGCGTGCGTGTGAGCATGCCGCGCACGATTCGCTCTATGCGCTCAATCTGCGCGTTTATGGTGTCCAGCCTTGAAAGCGCGCGAGAGTCTGACTGCACCTGCGAGCGAAGAAGTTGCACGTGGCCGCTGATTAGATTCAAAGGCGTGCCGACTTCGTGTGCGAACTGCGCGGCTGTCTGGCCTGCGGCAGCAAGACGCTCAAGCTCCGTCATGCGGCGCGTGGTCTGCCACAACTCCAGGTTTGTCTCCTCCAACTGCTCGTTGCGATGCGCAAGCTCTGAGG
>DATHJK010000624.1:0-7739 GCA_035316225.1 Pyrinomonadaceae bacterium | reverse complement strand
CTCTAGCTCTTTCATCAGGCGCTAGTGTGCCCAGCAAATTCGTTATTGCCGATGGTAATGCGTTCAAATGCACACGCCAGACATGCACCTCGTCGCTATTGAGAACCAAAGATTCTGGCGGCAGACGCCACGCAGCAGCGTTCATACTTTGTCTATCCGAAACGTTCCGTCCTCAAGAGTTGATGTAGTTCCTGAGAAACGATCCGCAGGAGTTGTGCCTGGTTAGTATTCAAAAAGAAGTGGTCGCCCGGCAGCATATGCAGATTGAAATCGGAAGTTGTTTGCTCACGCCATGCGTCCAGGTTTTCGCGGGTAACATTACTATCTTGTAGTCCGCCCAGAGCAGTAATCGGGCAATCGAGCGGAGGCTCAACCCTGTAAGAATAGGTCTGACAAACGGAGAAATCTGCACGCAGAAGCGGTATCATCAAACTCATCAACTCGGAATGTTCGAGGACTTCCCCCGGCGTGCCGTTAAGACGGCGGAGTTCTTCTATAAACTCGTCCTCCGGCAGATCGTAGGTCGGAGGATCGGCGTCCACGATCTGTGGAGCGGCGCGACCGGAGACGAACAGTTGAGCCGGGATGTGAGCCTGCATCGTTCGCAGATAGCGCGCGAGTTCAAAGCTTATCAAAGCTCCCATACTGTGTCCGAAGAAAGCAAACGGCTTGTTCAAGTAAGGTATGATGGCCTGTGCAATGGCTTCGACGAGCGGCGAGAGGTGCGTTGCAGCCGACTCTTGCATACGGCTCCCGCGCCCTGGAAGTTGAAGCGGATAGACCTCAACCTCTCCCGGCAGATTTTCCGGCCAGTTGCGATAAATCAAAGAGCTACCGCCCGCGTAGGGAAAGCAGAACAGGCGTATACGCGCTTGCGGCTTCGGCTTCGGCTCTGCGACCCACAGACTGACTGCTCTTTTCATGTTGTCGGGCATAGCGGATTCCGCTCACACAATCAAGCCGCGATGATTACGATAAATAGAGCGGGCTGGTAATGATTGTACCGTCTTCGATTGAGAATTCGTAAACGGCTTGACGAATAGGCTAGATGAATTGATCCGCGTAATAGACCGCGCCTGCGGCCTGTCCAGAGGCCAAGCCCGTCTTCTGTATAAGGGAAACAGAATAAGTGAAGACGAGCCACTTGGAGTCAGCCTCAGGTTAGTAAACCGGGGAGATGAGGCTAAAGGTTTTGACATGACCAAGGGTGATCTGATTTTGCTTTAGTTCCCACAATTCCGGTAGTTGATAGAAGATTATCCAACGTTAATTCCCCTGTGCCGACTCTTCCATCTTCTTTCTCAAGCTGAGCGGCCTCATGTCAGTCCAGACTTCCTTGATGTAAGCCAGACACTCCTGTTTGGTACCGCTTTTACCCGCATCATTCCAGCCTAGAGCGTTCTCTCTATCGGCGGGCCAGATTGAGTATTGTTCTTCGTGATTCATTACCACTTTGTAAATCGTGGTGTCTTCTCTATCATCTCTATCCATTTTGCATCCTCTGACTATTGAGTGAAGAGATCGTGCCAATTCGCCGAGGGCCATCGCGCTCGGCGCAACGAAAGTTCATCATCAAGGGATAGTTCTTCTGCACCAGCCAAATCGAAGCCTCGTAAGACCAGCACAGACAAATTCTCTCTGATACATGGCTAAGTGTGACAAAGGATTGCTCTAAGAAGAACTATCTAAACTCGGACAAACGATACTTGAGATTCGCTTGAAGAACAAGTGCCATTCTCGTAGTACACGGTAATGACAAACTCTATTTACTAAGCGATAAGCCAGCCGCCCGTAAACCCTGCGCGGCGGAGGCCCGTGACGAGATAAGGGCAATGTCGCGTCAGCCGCCAGAAGAACCCGGAGCGATAATTTTCGATCATCAACACGATCGGCCCCTGATCGAGGCCGTAGTAGCCTTGGGAGATCCAGCCGCGCTTCGTTTGCTTGCTACCTGAGTAGGTCGGGTTAAAGCTGCATTTGAGACCGTACTTGCTCGTCATCTCCGGGTAGACATCATTGAGATGTTGCAGCGCAGGCAACACGATCTCTGGCGCGAACGGCAGCGAGGCAATCGCGGCCCATGGGGCGAGGGTGCCGTCGTCCGGCCCGTAAGGGATGCTGCGCGCACGGTAATCATAGAAACGACGCTTGACGCCATCTACTTTACGGATGGCCGGGCCAGGCCCGTCGCTCGCCGTAATGCCCCAGCAATTCTCATTGTAGCCTTTGAACTTTCGGGGGTTGCGGATCGCATACTGCTGCTGCACGTAGGTCGCGCGCCGACTGTTCTCAAAGTAATCGATGCCGCGCGCGCGCATGAACTCATCTTGAATGCCGCGAAAGTCTATCCAGACGTGCGGGAGTTGATGAATGAATAATGGGCCAGCATAGAGGAACTCGATATCATAGAGTTTTCTCCATCGGTAGGTTTTGGCCCAAGGTTTGTAGCTCTTCTCAGGCAGTGGGTAAGTAGGCGACCCCAGACCAAGTATGTAGAGAAGCAAGGCTTCGCTATATCCTTCCCAGCGATATTTCAGAAAACCTCTCTCCGGCTTCCATCCGTGCGAGACTTTCACTCCACCGTTTAAGGCCCATTGCCAGTTGGCGCGGTGGTAGAGCGCATCTGCAAGCCGCCGGATTTCGCGCTCACCCTTCGTCTCACGATTGAAATACTGTGCAGCAGCGAGCGCTCCGGCGAGGAGAAATGTTGTGTCAATGGTTGATACTTCTGACCCTTGGGCGCGCCTCCCCGTCTGCATATCAAGGAAGTGATAGAAAAAACCCTTATAGCTGATCGCGTCCTGCTCCTCTTCTTGTGGGCTATTCCAGAAGAAGCGCAGCGTCGTAAGCACACGCTCGATTGCTTTGGCACGCATGAGATAGCCGCGCTCGACGCCGACCGTATAGGCTGATAGCCCAAGTCCTACGGCGGTGATCGAAGAGGGTGCGCCCTGACGTGTACTGTCCGGCACCAGACCATTATCAGGATTGGTCTCTTTCAGAAAATACCCGAAGGTATCATGCTGGAGTTGAGCCAATGCTTCATCGCTCAATCCTGCCCGACTCATGCACGAACACCTCCGCTTGAATGCTCCGGCGCGAACTCCACCGTAATGGCGGCTACTGCGTGCGGCGGCATTACGATGTCGAGATAAAGGCTTTCCTTCACATGCTCACACGGGTGCGGCTCCTTCCACATCAGCGACGCTTCCTGTAAGTGCTCAACCTCCGGCGCGCTCAGGTAGTCAGGCTCGCCCATCTCGTGCCAGATTCTCTTCGCGTTGGCGTGCGTCTCATCAATCCGCTCCACGTATGCGTAGCAACGCCGTGGCGCATTGCTTAACTCGATCTGTATCTGCTCCGTCTGAATCAGATGGCGTGGGCTGGCGTGATTGGTCAGCAATACAGTGACCGATTGCTTGTTGCGCACAATCCAGGCATCCACTGTTTCATGCAAACCGTCAACCAGCAATTGCTCTGTGCCAAGACGGTGCAGCAACTCGAAGGCTCGATACGCAGATTTCGGGATTCCGTGCAGGTTCATGAGGCCGAAGCCGCCGTGGAATGGTACGGACGGGAAATAGTTCTCCTCGAAAATGTCCGTGAAAGTCCAGAAGCTGTAACCTTCAACGAGACCGCTTGCCTCCATCACAGTCTTGGTGATGAACGCCGCCGCGTAGGGGTCATCATGGAGCGGGTCGCGCGGATTCGATGAGGTATTCCACTCCGTGTAGTACAGAGGCCGGCCCTGTGCGCGACGGAAGGTGTCCTGCGCTTGCTCGCGCAAGATGCTGCGCTTACTTTTGGCTAATTGAGTCTCCGTATCGTCGCCCTCTTCTCCGAACGCATCCGTCGGGTAATGATGTGTGCTGACGAAATCGGCTGGCAACTTGTGCCGCTCACAGAAATCCAGGAACTCCTCGATCCACTCATTCGCGGCGGTCGCCGGGCCACCGACTCGGAGTGACATATCAACCTCCTTGATCGCTTCAGCAGTATAACGATAAAGCTTGAAGTAATCCTCACGAGTGCCCGTCCAGAACTCTTTCAGGTTCGGCTCGTTCCACACTTCAAAGAACCACTGGCTCACTTCGCTGATGCTGTAGCGTTTGACCCAGTGGGAAACAAGCTGACGAATGAGCGTCGCCCACTGCTTGTAATCTTTCGGCGGCGTGACGTTGCCACGATAGTGAAAGACCGTCGTGCTGCCGGAAGCGAGCGCTTCCGGCATGAAGCTCAATTCGACAAAAGGCTTCATGCCGATGGAGAGCAGAAAGTCGAAGATTTGGTCGGCATTAAAGAAGGAGTAGAGAAATTTTTCATCGTGAGAGATGAGCGTGCCCACGTCATCCGAGAGCAGGCCGTGAAAGCGCACGTACCGGAATCCCAATTCCTCGTGGCAACGTCGTAACTGACTTTGCCAGTCGGCGCGAAGCGCTGTGGGCGCATGGTCGCTTCCGACCGTGTGTTCCCAGAAATGAGGGAATGGCGTGGCAGCTTCGGCCAGATTACAAAAGAACTTGATGCTGCTCATTCGCCTCCAATTCTACCGACAAACCTGCCATTCTTTCCGCCCTCCGGGTCACCGGTGCCTCTGAATGCTCAGTCTTACTGCTTGCGCTTAAAAAATGCTCCGAGTGCGAAGCCTGCAAGGCCCGCCCCGGCCATCATCAACCAGTTGCGATTCATGCTGGCCCAGAGTTGCGGACTTGATGCGCTCGCACGGTCATCAAAGCTGCCATGCGCGCCGTGGTCGCCTGGCACAGGCTCCCAAAGATTGTCGCGCCGGTCAGGTTCTACGGGTTCGTCTGTCTGCTGTGCATCATATCCATATTTCGCCAAGTACCAGTCCACAAAGCCTGGCGCGATCTTGTCAGCGATAATCGCTCCAACTGTCGGATAGCCGACGTAAATCTCGCGCCGGTCATTGTGAGCGGCGAACAAGATCGCAGAAGCTCCGACCTCCGGCTGATAGATTGGCGGCACGGGCTGGGCCCGGCGCGGCAGCCGGCTCTTAACCCAAGAGAACTGTGGGGTATTCATCGCCGGCAGTTGCACCATCGTCACATGTACATTCGACTTGTCATGAATCAACTCGCTGCGTAGGGAATCAACGAAGCCTTGACTAGCATGCTTCGCGGCGCAGTAGGCCGATTGCAAAGGGATGCCACGATAGGCGAGAGCCGAGCCGACCTGCACGATCACTCCTCGATCTCGCGGCAACATCCTTTTGAGCGCTGCGAGCGTGCCATAGACGACGCCGAGGTATGTCACTTCCGTGACCCGCTTGTATTCATCGGGCTTCATCTCTTTGATGGGCGAGAAGACCGACACCATCGCGTTATTGATCCAGATGTCTATGGGGCCGAACTCGCGCTCGACCGCCTCAGCCGCTCGTTCAACTTGCTCGGCGACGGCCACATCCGTCGGCAACACCAATGCTTTACCGCCTAAAGCCTCAACGTCACGCCGCGCGCCTTCAAGTCCGTCGCGCCCGCGCGCTAAGAGTCCGATGTGCGCACCCTCTCGCGCAAACGCGCGAACAATTGCGCGCCCCAAGCCCGCCGAAGCTCCTGTGACGACGACAACCTCCGGCTTGCTTTCAATCAGTGAAGAATCTGTATCCCTTCGCAGCGATTGTTCGCCCATCCGACTATTGTCAGGCGACATCCTCTGCCGCAATCCGCTCTGCTGTTTCATTTCTTCAATGACCATTTCATTTTTTCACTGTGGCTCATAGTGCGTTGCGTACCGCGCGCCGCACAAGTTCTGCTGTCAGCCCATAGACGATGTGCGACGCGAGCGCGTAGACGTGCATCGAGACCGGGTACTCGGTCGGCGGTTTTGAAAGTCCAAGTAACGGCACCGCTGTCTCGTCCGCCACGAGCCAGAAAGCCGCGCCGAAAGGTAGCCCTGCGCCCATCGTCACTTCAGGCGCGAGTTCAGCTACCGCTCCATACAACCCGCCGACAGACGTTCCGAGGGAGTAATGCACGGCAGTCCCGGCGATCTTCTTTTCACTTTTAGTTAGCTTGTGATCGAAGATACCTTCAGAGATGGCAGAGGCGGCCTTCACCGTCGTATCATCCTGCTCTTCTTCTTCACCACTACTATTCGCCCGCTGCTCTCTCTGGTTGTTCTCTTGCTCCTCGCCCTGCTCTGAAGACCGCGCGTACGACGATAGCTTATCGGCGAGTGCGCTCCACACGTCCTGAAAACGGTTCATCGTCCAAGATGCGACTAAACCGCCGATAAGACCTGCGGCGAGGCCCTTCAACACGTCGCCTTCACCGCGATTAATTGTTCCCTTTCCGTCTCTCATATTTCACGCCCCCTCGCCTCGATATAGTTTCAACTCATAACAGATAGATCGTCACCAGCCCGACGGCGGCAAAGCCCGCGAAGAGCGCGGGCGCGAAGGCGGGTGGCCCCTCCAGCCAGTTGAAGACGGTCACATATAACCCGCCCATCTGCCGACTGAACCCGCGCAGGTGCATCCCCAGACCGACGAAGCCGGTGAGAAACGTCAGCCACAACAGAATTGACAATGCGACCAACGCCGCGCGGCTCGGCGCTAACACTATCCAAAGGCTCGCAAAGACTGCGAGCAGCGGGGCCGCAAACGGCGCGTACTGTGACCGGAATGCAAAGCCTGAGCGGTAATGCCCGGCGAGAGCATCGGCGACAAGCAGCACCGTCAACACCGCAGTTATCAGCGCGATCCACTGAAACGGGTACAGGCCAATGAACGGTGTCCCCGTCACGCCGCGCCCCCGCCTTTCTCCGCAAGAGAGGCCGCACGCGGCGACGAAGAAGTTACTGAAGGCGGCGCAGACTTCGCGTCTCGCTCAGGCAACTCACGATGCGCCCCTTCGACCTCGACGCCGTAGCGATAGACGAGTTCACCGCCCAAGTAGCCCTGCACAGTCATCACGAACGAGACTATGCCCAACGCCGCCAGATACAACCATGTAACGCCCGCTCCTTCCTGCCATAGCGATAAGCGCCACAGCGTCACCGCCATCAGCAGCCCGTAGAAGATAAGACCTAGTGCCATGTGCGCGCGCAGGAATGAGCGCGCTTCTCCCTCTTCAATCGGTGCGCGCGTACTCGAGGTCAGACCGGTTGATAAAGTGACGAGGGTCATCAGGGCCGAGCCGACGAGCGTCCACCCTCCGGCTGCCGTCAGCGAGGGCGTGTTGAAGAAGAAGCCGAGCGCATCGAAAATCAATGAGGAGGACGTAAGTGCGATGGTGAAGTGGACGAAGATCGGGTGCATCGGCGCACCCATCTTGAAGAGGCTCAACGCCTGTCCGAGGTTCCCTATTGTTCCTCCGTGCTCCGTTGGCCTACTCATCTCTTACCTCGACTCTTGTCGTCAGACTTGCCTGTAACTACGTCGGCTGTACTTCGGTTCGCCTTCGTTGAGCGCGATATCACCTCTTAGTGAAAGCACTTCAAACCGCAAAGCACGCGGCATCCGGCCTTTTAAGTTCAAGACCTATTCCGGGCCGCGACAAGTCCGGGCGCAACTCGCCATTAACGGGAGTGAGTGTCCCATCGAACAGCATGCGTTAATAAATCTTTGATGAGATGCGCAGTCCCCGTGTCGGCGTAGGTATAGCCGAGGCTGCGTATCCCGCCGCCAGTCGCTTCGACGACCACCAGCGTTGTCTTGTCCCAAGCTAGTGTGCCGTCCGCTTTGGGGAAATCTGTCGGCACTACGAATGTCGATACGT
>DATHJK010000623.1:0-8802 GCA_035316225.1 Pyrinomonadaceae bacterium | reverse complement strand
CGACGATTCAGGCGCTTGCCGCTATTCTGGGCGGCACGCAATCGCTTCACACCAACGCTATGGACGAAGCGCTCGCGCTTCCCACAGAATCATCTGCCCGCCTTGCGCTTCGCACGCAGCAGGTGATTGCCTACGAATCGGGCGTCGCAGATACGGTTGATCCGTTCGCAGGCTCTTACTGCATTGAGGAGTTGACCAACGAGATAGAAGAGCGCGCCAAAGATTATCTGGACAAGATTGACGCGGTGGGTGGAATGTTAAGGGCGATTGAGACAGGCTACGTCCAGCGCGAGATTCAAGAGGCGGCCTACAGTTACCAGCGCGAAGTCGAAACGAGCGAAGCAATCGTCGTGGGCGTCAACCGTTTTCAGGTTGAAGAGGAACAAAACGTGCCCACGCTCCGCATAGACCCCTCAACCGAGAAGGCGCAGATAGAGCGCTTACGCTCTTTGCGACAGCGCCGCGACCGGATCGCCGCCGAAACCGCGCTGGTCAAATTAGAAGATGCCGCACGAGGCACGGAAAATATCTTGCCGCACATACTCGCCTGCGTAGAGTCATACGTCACCGTCGGAGAGATAAGCCACCGTCTGCGCCGCATATGGGGCGAGTATAGAGAAGCGGTAACGGTGTAGAATAGACAAGGGAAAGGGGAGCAAAATTATGGTTCAAAGGTTAAAGGCTATCTATCAAGGCGGCGCATTTATTCCTCAAACTCCTTGCGACTTGCCTGAAGGCTCGGAAGTAGAGTTGACCATCTATGATCCTTACACGATTCCGCCCACCGTCACAGACCCGGAAGAGCGTAAACGCATTTTGGACGAGTTGATTCAGAGTATACGTGATAATCCCATCCCTGCTGACGCCCCTGCGCGCTTCACCCGCGAGGAATTGCATGAACGCCGTTGACACAAATGTTCTGATCTATGCGCATGACACTCGGTATCCCGCTAAACGGGCAACAGCAGAGGCACTAATCCAGACGCTGGCTGATGTTGTTCTACTATGGCAGGTAGCCTGTGAATATATAGCCGCAAGTCGAAAACTCGCGCCGCTAGGATTTAGCCCTGAGAAAGCCTGGCAAGATATTTACAGGTTGCAGAAGTTGTGGAATACACAACTGCCGACATGGGAAATTCTTCGTCGTGCGGAAGAGTTGACGAAGCGCTACAGCTTCTCATCATGGGACGCTCTGATTATAGCTGCATGTTTGGAGGGCGGCGTGACACGGTTATACTCGGAAGACTTCGACGCATCTGCGCGAGGCGAAGGATTAGAGATAATAAATCCATTTGTAACCCCTGAATCCATATAGCCTGTGTCAAGGCATAATACAGTTGGCGAGATGGGCCATCGTTTGCGGCGTATCTGGGGCGAGTATAGGGAAGCTGTGACGTTATAACACGTGCTTTAAGGTCGCAATTTGCGACCTTAAAGATATTGGATAGACTCTCGAAATCACAATTTGTGATTTCAAGAGTAAGCAAAGTCAGCCACCTCTCTACGTGTCGCGTGTAGGGTGAATATAGAGAAGCGGTAACGGTGTAGATAAGTTGAGCATAATTGTGTAGCATCCGATTCTATAGAATCATGGCCCACTTACTCGAAGTCAAAAATCTTCAGACTCATTTCCCGACGCGAGCCGGGCTGGTGAAGGCTGTCAACGGGGTGAGTTTTTATCTTGATAAGGGCGAGTTGTTGGGATTGGTGGGCGAGTCGGGTTGCGGGAAAAGCATCACGGCGCTGTCTGTGATGAGGTTGATTTCGCCGCCGGGGAAGATTGTTGATGGGGAAATAATCTTTGATGGAAAAAATCTGCTGAAACTCTCGGACGAAGAGATGCGGGAGATTCGCGGCGATGACATTGCGATGATTTTTCAAGACCCTATGACTTCGCTCAATCCTGTGTACACGGTGGGCGAGCAGATTGCCGAGGCGCTTAGATTGCATCGCAAGCTTTCACGTAAGGAAGCGAAAAGGGCTGCGATTGAGGCTATGAAGGAGGTTGCGATTCCTGATCCTGCGCGTCGCGTGGACGATTACCCGCACCAGTTGTCGGGCGGGATGCGCCAGCGCGTGATGATCGCAATGGCGTTAGCTTGCGATCCGAAACTGTTGATTGCTGACGAGCCTACGACGGCGCTTGACGTGACGATACAGGCGCAGATTCTGGAATTGCTGGATGAGTTGAGACGTACGCGCGAGTTGGCCGTGCTTCTGATTACGCACGATCTGGGCGTGGTGGCTGAAGTGGCAGACCGAGTGTGCGTGATGTACACGGGACGAATCGTGGAAGAGTCTACAGTCGAAGAGTTGTTCGCGCGCCCCAAGCATCCGTACACGGAGGGATTGCTAAGATCAGTGCCGAAGCTGACGGCGGAAGATGTTGCCAAGGCTGAAAGATTGGAGACGATTGAAGGCGTCGTGCCGAGTCCAACGAACTTGCCGCCCGGTTGCCACTTCGCGCCGCGCTGCACGCACCGTATGCCGCGCTGCACGGAGGGCGACATACCGCTCTATGATCTCGAAGGTGGCGTGCGCGTGCGTTGTGTGCTTTACGATCTGGCGGCGGCAGTAGCGGCGGATCATCAGGCTGAAATAAAACCTTCTCAGTAGAACTTATTCACAGACCTGAAACTGAAAGACAAATTTTTCCCGTGATTATCAGCAGGCCATGCGGGCGTCTCATTCGCTGACATAGCGATGGAATCCAAAGGCGCAGTGAGTAAATAAGAGATGAGTGCTGCTCATATACATCTTTTGCTTAATCATATACCTATTCTCGGAACGATCTTCGGCCTGCTGCTTCTTCTGTACGGGATGCTCAAAGGGAGCGATGACATAAAGAGGGCCAGCCTGTGGGCTTTCGTCATCACTGCGCTCATAACGATTCCTGTGTACCTGACGGGCGATGGGGCTGCGCTAATCGTCAGAGACCTTCCGGGAGTTTCCAGAGAAATTATAAGGCGACATGACGACGCGGCGACTTTCACAATCATTGCAATAGAGATTCTGGGAGCAGTCTCGTTGCTGGGCCTGTGGCAAGCGCGAAAGACACGAATCATAGCAAGGTGGGCTTTGATTGCTGCGCTCGCGCTGGCTGTCATAGGCAGCGGACTTGCCATGTGGACTGGAAATCTTGGTGGGCAGGTGCGACACACGGAGATCAGACCTGGCGCGTAAAATTTCAACTAAACATCATTGATTGCGAACTAAATATTTTGTCATCCAGCGAGCAGATAAATAGTGAATCCGGGCGGCCACTGAATTTTGATGCGCGCTCAGATGCGTCGAGCGTGCCGGAGAGGGAAGCAATTGCGGCGCGTGCTCATGATGCGCGTGCTGGCGCAGGGCAAACGGGCGAGCTTGTGAGCGTGCGCGAGCTTGTGAAGCATTTTCCTGTGGAAGGCTCGGATGATGTTGTACGGGCGGTTGACGGTGTGACGTTCGAGATTCTTCGCGGCGAGACTCTTGGATTGGTTGGCGAATCGGGCTGCGGCAAGTCAACGGTCGGGCGATGCGTGCTGAGGTTGATTGAGCCAACCGGGGGCGAGGTCAGGTTTGAAGGAAGGGATGTGCTCGCGCTCGGGCGTAAAGATTTGAGGGAGCTGCGTCACGAGATGCAGATAATTTTTCAAGACCCGTATGCGTCTCTTAATCCGCGCATGAAGGTTAGAGACATAGTGGCCGAGCCTCTGGTGATTCACGGGCTTGGCGGGAAAGAAGAGAGGCGCGCGAAGGTCGCAGACCTGATGCTGAAAGTCGGCCTCGATCCCGATTATATGAACCGCTACCCGCACGAGTTTTCCGGCGGACAGCGCCAGAGAATCGGAATTGCACGCGCGCTCGCGCTCAAACCAAAGTTAATCGTGGCGGACGAGCCGGTCTCGGCTCTGGACGTTTCCGTTCAGGCGCAGGTGGTCAATCTATTACAGGATTTACAGGAAGAGTTCGGGCTGACTTACCTGTTCATCTCGCATGGGCTGGCCGTAGTAGAACATATCTCAACGCGCGTCGCGGTAATGTATCTGGGTCGCATTGTAGAGGTGGCAAGCGCAGCGGAGCTTTACGCTCGCCCGCTTCACCCGTACACGAAAGCTTTGCTTTCCGCCATTCCCGTGCCCGACCCCAGACGAAAGCGCGAGCGCATAGTCTTAGAGGGCGACGTGCCAACGCCCATCAACCCGCCATCCGGCTGCCGCTTTCGCACGCGCTGCCCTATTGCGATTGATGAATGCGCGCGCATTGACCCGGACTTGCGCGAAATTTCAAAGGGGCATACAGTGGCCTGCATTCGCGTTCCGGGCTGGGCGGAAGCGCCGACCGCCGCCTAGAGTTTTTCGTTAAAAGGCAAGCGGTCTGGCTGAAACTTCAAGCAAGGGTTGTTCGTAACAAGCCCTCTGTAATTTGACCTACGCCGCCGCGTTTCGCGCGGAAGACGAAAGCTCCACCAGACCTTAACTCTCCGAGGATAAAGACATGAGCGACGCAAACATCTCTAACGATCAGCCTCTGCCGCCGGGGCCATCTTACTCCGATACCATGAAGCCGGAAGAGCCTGCCGGGCCTAAGATGTCAATGGGCGAGACTCTGGCGAGCATCTTCTTCGAGCCGGGACGCACTTTCGAAGCGCTGCGCGCTCGCCCGCGCTTTCTCATAGCGGGGCTGATTCTCATCGTGGCCTATATGATTTTTTCGACTCTCTACTTTCAGAAGATAGGTTACGAGAGAATCGTACGCGCACAGGCCGATCAGCAGAGAGCCAAATCGAACGCAACGGAAGAGCAGGTAGAGCAGGGCGTGCAGTTTCAGTTGAAACCGGCATTCAAGGTTTTTCGGCTGCTCTCTCCGATTATAGGATTCGTCATAGTCATCGCAGCGGGCGCGGCTCTCTATCTTTTAGGCGCGATGCTGATGGGCAGGGGTATAAGCTACAAGCAGGCACTTTCGGTATGGGTATATTCAAGTCTGCCGCCGACGGTATTGATAATGCTCTTGAACATAGTGCTGCTCTTTATCCACCCGCCTGAAGACGACGCGGAAGTATTACAGGGCGCAGGGCGCGGTCTGGTTCACGCGAACCCCTCTATCTTAGTCAACGGCACGGATCATCCAGTGCTGGCGACAGCGCTCGGCTCTATAGATGCTTTTGCGATTTACGGACTATTCTTAGGCGCGCTTGGCTTGCGCTTGGTCGGCAAGATGTCTTCGGGCACTGCGTGGACTATAGTGCTCGGACTCTGGATAATCGGCCTTGTGCTGCGCGTGGCAATCGCAACGTTGACCGGCAACGTCATAGCCTGACGAAAGATTGCGGAATTCGGATTGCGGATTTAAGAAAGAGATTGAATAGATACATCGTCTCTTCAACCTGCTTTTAAATCCGCAATCCGAATTCCGCATTCCGCAATTGATTTATTCATATCTTAGAGATTCAATCGGGTCTAGCCTTGCAGCCTTCCATGCAGGCCAGAGGCCGAAGATGAGACCTATGCCGACGCTGGCGACGAAGCCGCCGATGGGTGCCCACAGTGGAACGTAAGAGGGAACGATGAGTCGTATCAACAGTGTGGTGAGCCAGCCCAACGCCAGACCCAGCAACCCTCCTATTCCTGTCAGCGTCATAGCTTCAATCAGAAACTGCCACAGAATATCTTTGCGCCTTGCGCCGATTGCTTTGCGCACGCCTATCTCGCGCGTTCTTTCCGTCACCGAAACCAGCATGATGTTCATCACGCCTATGCCGCCGACCATCAATCCTACTGACGAGATGACGACCATCGCTATAGCCACGCCGTAGGTGATGGCGCGGAACTGCTCTATGACGGTTTCACTTGTTGCCATGCCGAAGTTGTCCGGCTTGCCGAAAGAAACCTGTCGGCGCACGCGCAAGAGGTCTGTTATCTGGTCTCTGGCCTGATCCATCATGCCGGGCCTTGCTACGGCCATGATGAATACATCGTCGGAGTTCGGCTTGATCTTGCGCGCGACGTTGTAGGGAAGATAGATGACGTTGTTCTGGTCGTCCGAGCCTCCGCCGAAAAGAAACTGCTCGCGTTTTTGTAGCACGCCCACGACGCGGAACTTTTCGCCGTTAATATCAATTACCTGGTCAACAGCCGAAGAGAACGGGAAAAAATCTTCAGCAACCTTGGAGCCTATGACGCAGACGTTTGAGTTCTGGTCGTTTTCAAATTGCGAAAAGAATCGCCCCTCGATGATGACCTCAGTGCCCGCGCGCTCAAAATCCGGCAGCGTGCCGTTCAAGTTCACAGACGCTGTGGTCTTTCCGCTCGCAGAAACCATTGTCTTCTGGCCGAAGAAATCGCTGCTGACATCCAGGAAAGGAACGCTCACCTCAACAGCAGGAAGCTGCCCGATTGCAATGGCATCGTCGTAGGTCAACTCCTTTCGCATGCGTTCTTCGCGCGTCAGCCGCCCGATATGTATGCCGGGCTGAAACTTCGCTATGAAGATAGAGCGCGTGCCGAATGACTCGACCTCTTTGCGCACGGCTGTGTCAATGCCGCTAATAATCGAGGCGATAGCCATCACAGTCCATACGCCTATGACCACGCCCACGACGGTCAGCACCGAGCGCAGCTTGTTCGAGCGCAAGGTCTGAAGCGCCATCCAGAAGTTCTCTAAAATGTCACCGCGCAGTAGTTGTCTCATGTTCGTAAATCGTGAATGGTAAATCGTGAATAGTAAATAGATGATGAAGAGTTTCGTGGCTCGCTATTTCTATTTACGATTCACGATTTACCATTTACGCTCCTTTAGTCTGCCCTTAACGCTTCAATCGGATCCAAGCGTGCGGCCTTCCATGCGGGAAAGATGCCGGAAAGAATTCCTATGCCGCCGGAGATTCCGACCGCGATGATTACAGCGCCGATTGAAAGATAGGTCGGGAAGAAAACAGCCGTGCAGATTCGGCCCACAACCCATGCCAGAAAGACGCCGAACGCTCCACCCATGGCCGAGAGCGTGACCGCTTCGACTAGAAACTGCTTCAGAATGTCGTTGCGGCGCGCTCCCAGAGATTTGCGTATGCCTATCTCTTTCGTTCTTTCTGTAACAGAGACCAGCATGATGTTCATGATAACGATGCCGCCTATGACCAGGGCTATTGCGGGCACGAGGACGGCCACGAGCGAAACTGTGCCGAGTATGCGGTCGCGCAATCCTGTGATTGCATCGGGCGTCACTATGCCGAAGTTATCGCGCTCGCCTGGCCCGAGTTTGCGGCGCGCACGCATCAGGAAGCGAACTTCCTCGACGGCATCGCCGAACTGCCTATCGTTCTTTGCAGTCGCCTCGAAATAGAGCAAGCGGTTGCGCGTGAAGCCGCCAAAATTTTCGCCGTAGGTTTTTAGCGGCAACGTCACGAACATGTCTTGCGGCACGCCGAAGACAGTGCCTTTGGCTACAGCCACTCCTACAACTTTATATGGAAGCCCCGCAACAGTTATCTCGCCGCCGATAGCCGAGCTGTAGGGGAAGAGGCGGCTGGCAACGTCTGCGCCAATGAATGCGACGCGCGACGCAGACTCATTTTCAATATCCGAGAAGTAGCGCCCGTCCTCTACATCCACGTTTTCTATGTCGGCAGTAATGGGCATCGCGCCGTCAACAGGTACGTCCTGTAGAATCTCCGTATTGCGCTTGACCTCGGAACGGGTGGCACGCGCCTTGGCTCCCATCCTGTCAACCAGAGTTACGTGCTCGCGCAGGAACTCGAAGTCCTCCAACGTCAACTCCTTGTTACGGCGCTGCGCGGCGGCTATGGTGTCCTGATTTTTGAAATCTTCAAACGGATTAAAGCGAGTGACGCTGAAAGCTTTAGAGCCTATGCCAGCTACTTTTTCGTCGAAGTAAGCGTTGAATCCTTGAATCAGCGAGTAAACGACGACTACGGCCATCACACCTATAATCATGCCCAGAAGCGTGAGCACGGAGCGCAGCTTGTGCGCCCAGATGGCGGCGACGGCAATCTTAATTGTCTCAATAAATTTCACGACAGGTTGTACGCAATAAAGAGCAGTAGGGTTGCGGGGTAAATCTTTAGATGAAATCGGGGGGCTAACGGATGCCAGAAAAACAGAAGTCAAGAGTCAGAATACAGAAGTCAGAAGGCTAAATGCATTCGATATTGGGCGATGAAGCATAGTCCGGCTTTAATTCAACGGCCTTCCTTCTATAGTCTGATTCCGGAATTCCGGATTCAGAACATTTATTCGTACCTTAGCGATTCAATCGGGTCCAGCCGCGCAGCTTTCCACGCGGGCCAGAGGCCGAAGACTATACCGACGGCGGCTGAGATGCCTATGCCTAGGGCTATGGCCCAGAGGGGAACGTATGCCGGGAGCGGGGAATATCTATTCGTCAAGAGGCTTGCGACTTCGCCTATTGCTAATCCTACCAGTCCGCCTATGGCTGTGAGCACTACGGCCTCAATCAGAAATTGCGACAGGATGTTGCTGCGCGTAGCTCCGACTGCCTTGCGTATACCTATCTCGCGCGTTCTTTCCGTCACTGAAACCAGCATGATGTTCATCACGCCTATGCCGCCAATCATCAGAGCTACGAAAGAGATGGCGGTGAGCACAACGGCGGTCGCGCCCGTCAACTGGTTGTAAACGTCCATAAGCGCGTCCTGGCCGGATATGCCGAAAGTGCTTGGCGCGCCCGGCGCGTCGCGCCGTCGCCGTCGCAGGATTTCAGTCATCTCGTCAATGGCCGATTTCACATAGGCACGCGACTGCGGCCTGACGATGATGATGAAGATGTCTTCGGGGAAAT
>DATHJK010000622.1:0-3524 GCA_035316225.1 Pyrinomonadaceae bacterium | reverse complement strand
GCAAGAAAGACGACCTGATTCTGCGGATTCTTCTTCGCAATCTTTAGCGCGTCTAACGGCGAGTAGACCATACGCACGTCCGCGCCAGACGCCTTCGCATCAAGAAGGCTGGTCTTCGATCCCGGCACGCGCATAGCGTCGCCAAAGGTCGTGAAGATGACGCCCTCTCGCCCGGCTATGGAGATAGCATCGTCAACGCGCCCCAGCGGAATGACGCAAACGGGACAACCCGGCCCGTGAATCATGGTGATGTTAGGCGGCAACAAATCCTCAATGCCATACTTGAAGATTGTGTGCGTATGCCCGCCGCAGACTTCCATGATCTTAAGAGGCTCACTGGTCATCTGTGCGATCTGCTCTGCGAGCTTTTGCGCTATGTCGCCTGATCGATATTCGTCTATGAATTTCATAAAACCCTCTTAATAGTCTGGAGTCTGGAGTCGTAAGTCTGGAGTCCGAGGTCAAAAACGTTTTCTGTTTTAGCTTTTGACTCCAGACTCCGAGACTCCAGACTTCTCTTCCAACAGAGACTTGTGCTGCAAGAACGTATGCACCATGTCCCACATGATGTGATAAAGAGCTACGTGCGTCTCCTGTATACGATGGATGCTGGAAGTGGGCACGGTCAGACAGAAATCCAGCAAGCCTCCGGCGTGCAACTCTGCCATCTTCCCACCATCGTTTCCGGCGAATCCCATGCAAACGAATTTCATGCGGCGCGCGGTTGAGAAAGCATGCATAAGGTTTTCAGAATTCCCGCTCGTAGAAATACCCAGCAGGATGTCGTCCTCCTGCCCCAGCGCTATTATCTGCCGCGTGAATACGTCATCGAATCCAACGTCGTTCGCAATCGCCGTGACCATAGCCATATCGTTCGTCAGGCAGATGGCCGGTAAAGCACGTCGCCCGACGATTACGGGATGCATGAACTCTACGGCTATGTGCTGGGCGTCAGTTGCCGAGCCGCCGTTTCCGCAAACGAGCATCTTCCGCCCTCTATGAAAACTCTTCGCCATCTGAAGAGACGCAGCCAGAATCGTGTCCTTGTTATCTTCAAAAAACCTGGTCTTAACCTCCACGCTCTCGCGCGCTTTCTCCAACAAAGAGAAGCGCAATTCCTCCATCAAATCCTGCGGCTTCTTTTCATCCTCATGCAGGAAAGGATAGAACGAGCGTGAAAAATCTTCGGCGGACTTTGACATTTATTTGCCCCGCAAACGACGATGGTCTATAGACGATAGACGATGGATGATTAACGATAAGAACACGCTTTCAATCCTCTACTGTCCGTCGTCCATTGTCGTTTTAAACTGATCGAACTCTTCTTCATACTGGCCGAACTCTTTGAGCAAACGCAAAGTCTCTTCAGCTTCCTTTTCATCAACCTTGCTCATAGCAAAGCCCACGTGAATCAGAACGTAGTTGCCGACTCGCGCCTCGTCTTTGTCCAGCATCCCAACGTTTACGTTGCGCCTGACACCGCCGACATCAACCTTTGCGATGTCATTCTCTTCATCAACAATCTCAACGATTTTTCCCGGTATAGCCAAGCACATTTATCAATCTCCTATAGAAAATTACTGAAACTAATTCCGCAATCCGAATTTCGCAATCGGTCAAACTCTTCCCGCCTTCATGCGCGCATTTGCCACTGCCGCCTGGCCCAAACTTATGCCGCCGTCATTTGTCGGCACGCGGCTGTGAGTGAAGACCTCGAAGCCGTCCCGTTTGAGACGCTGGCAGACTCTTTCGAGCAGAAAGATATTTTGAAAGACTCCGCCCGATAATACTACGCGGTTGAGCCGCCTTTCATCTCTGGCATGGCGAGCGATTGCTCCGATTAATTCGACAACGCCCAGATGAAACTTCCCGGAAATTTCCCGTGGCGGCGCGTCGTCAAGCAAATCTTCCACAGCGCGGCGAATGACCGCTTCGGCCTTAATCGTACCACCCGCCTCAATCTCGAACTCGTAGCTTTCGGTCGAATCGCTATCAGCAATCGCTTCCAACTCAATCGCCGCCTGGCCTTCATAGTTGACCGCGTTTCTCAAGCCCAGCAAGCCAGCCACGGCATCGAAGAGTCGCCCCATGCTGGATGTTTCGGGACAGTTTGTGCCCGTCACAGCCATTCGACTCAACGTCTTCCATGCGCGCCTGTCCATTTTGTGAATGAACGGAAGATTCAGTCTCAAAAAATCATCGCCGAATGCTCGCTCAAGGTAGATGGCCGCCATACGCCACGGCTCGCTTATGGCCTTCGCGCCGCCGGGCATAGGAATGTATTCGAGATGGGCTATGCGCTCGGCTTCAACAAAGCTAGCGACGAAGAACTCGCCGCCCCATAGCTTACCGTCCGTGCCGAATCCGAGTCCGTCCATCGCCACGCCTATCACTTCGCCGTCCAGAAGGTTATCGGCCATGCAGCTTGCGATGTGCGCGTGATGATGCTGAACGCCTATCTTCTTCTCTACAGAGTCGAGCGCGAGCGCATACTTCGTCGAAAGATATTCAGGATGAAGATCGTAGGCGATAACTTCTGGATTGAGATGAAAAAGCCGCCGGAAATGCTCTATGCCATGCTCGAAAGAGCGCAGAGTTTCGAGATTTTCGAGGTCGCCTATGTGATGACTGATAAAAGCGTAGTTGTCATGAGTCAGGCAGAAAGTGTTCTTCAATTCTGCGCCACAGGCCAGAATTTCTCGCTCGAACTTGAACGCGGTCTTCAGAGGCGCGGGCGCATAACCGCGCGAGCGGCGCAAGATAATCTCGCGGCCACCCGTAACGCGCGCGATTGAATCGTCCGTGCGAATGTGAATCCGGCGGTCGTGAAGCAGAAAGTAGTCGGCAATCTTATTTAGTCGTTGGAGCGCATCCCTGTCTTCATAACAGATAGGCTCGTCCGCTGTGTTGCCGCTGGTGAGAACAACAGGGCGATTCAGGTTCTCCAAAATCAGATGGTGCAGGGGCGAGTAAGGCAGCATGAAGCCTAGCGTAGTGACACCGGGCGCAAGCTTTTCGGATAAACTCGCGCCCGTTATCTTTCTGAGCAGCACTATGGGGCGCTCTACAGATGCAAGCAGGTCTTCCTCTTCATCTGAGATAAGGCAATACTCTCTGATGACATCGACGGACGTTGCCATCATTGCGAACGGCTTATCTTCCCTGTACTTTCCCTGTCGAAGCCGCTCGACCGCATCTCGATTCAGCGCGTCACATGCCAGATGAAAACCGCCTATGCCTTTAATGGCAATTATCTGCCCGCCCATGATGAGTTGACGCGCGCGGCTGACAACATCCTCACCGGCGGAATTAATCGCAATCTCGCGCCCACACGCATCTGTTAGAAAAAGCGCTGGCCCGCAAACAGAACAGGCCGTAGGCTCTGCGTGAAAGCGGCGGTCGAGCGGGTTCAAGTATTCTTCACGGCACGCCGCGCACATCTCGAAGCAGCGCATGGTGGTTCGCTCGCGGTCATATGGAATATCTTCGATGATGGTAAAGCGCGGCCCGCAGTTCGTGCAGTT
>DATHJK010000621.1:0-6631 GCA_035316225.1 Pyrinomonadaceae bacterium | reverse complement strand
CTTTCTGGTGAACATGTCCGGCGCGTTCTTGTACTTTCCTATCTGAAAAACATCCGCCTGTATGCCAAGCTTATCCAGCGAGCCTCGGAAGAACATTGCTTCAGCCGCGAAGCCGTTGACGAAGAGGTCGCCCGGCGGCGGGACATAAACACGGTCGCACGCCGCCGCCATGTAATACTCACGATTAAAACCCAACTCCATGTAGGCATAAATTGGCTTGCCCGAAGTTCTAAAATCCGCTATGGCGTCTCGTATCTCGTCAGCCTTAGCCCAGCCTCCGCCCGGCATGTCAATCTCTAGCAGCACGGCACGTATGCGTCTGTCAGCTTTCGCTTTCTTTAGCTGCATCAGCAGACTCGTGAGCGACTGTTCATCGTTGCCGAAAATTTTCCTCAGAGGGTCTTCGGGGACGTAATCGGGTAGCGCGCCCGATACCTTTAGCACCAGCACGCTATTGTCAGAAATCGTCGGCTCGCTGCGACGAAAGGCAGCGAACAGCATGGCGATTCCGAGGACGGCGAAAAGGAAGAGGACAAGGACTACTCCCGTGATGATAAGAACGGTTTTTCTTGTACGCGACATTGCCATAGATATTTCTCGAAAGACTGAATTTAGAGAAGGTTTCGCTGCCTGAATTTTAAGGAGATGAAACCGCCTATGTTTACGCAAGCCAGAAGGAAAAGGTTTTTAGAAGGGATGAGGGATGAGGGCGGAGGGATGAATAAGAAGGAGTAATAGCGTCAACACGCAATTGGCTCAACCCATTTCATCCCTCATCCCTCCGCCCTCATCCCTCCGCCCTCATCCCTTTTTCTATCCACCCTCCGCCAACCACTTCGTCGCCTCTGTAGAAGACTGTGGCTTGGCCGGGCGTGATGGCGCGCTGCGGCTGGTCAAAGCGTATGTGTGCGCGTGCGCCGTCAAGCATAGTGATTGTGGCGGGTTCTTGCTGGTGGCGGTAGCGTATGCGCACTTCTGCGCGCACAGACTCTTCCGGAGCGTCGAAGCTTATCCAGTTGATGCCCGTCGCCGTGAATTCGCTCGTCAGCAACTCTTCTTCAGTCCCGACGACGACGCGATTCTTCGCGGAGTTAATCTGCACGACGTAGAGCGGTCGCTCGTTCGATATTCCAAGCCCGCGCCGCTGCCCCACAGTGTAGCGATGGATGCCGCCGTGCGTGCCCATAGATTCGCCGCGCGTGTTCACAATCTCGCCATCGCCGGGTTTCTGTTCCTCCTTATCTTCGGCCTCCAGGTAGCGGTCAATGAACCCGGCATAATCCCCATCGGGCACGAAACAGATTTCCTGCGACTCAGCTTTGTCGGCCACAGCCAGATTATGCGCGCGTGCAGCATCGCGCGCCTCAGGCTTAGACATTTCACCGAGCGGGAAGAGAGAGCGCGCAAGCTGCTCTTGCGTCAACTCCCATAGAAAGTAGGATTGATCTTTCTGAAGATTCTTTCCGCGCAGAAGCTTGTAACGATTCGCCGCCTCGTCGAAATGGACGCGCGCGTAATGCCCCGTAGCAACCTTGTCGCATCCCAGACTCGCCGCGAGACGATCAAGCGAAGCAAATTTTAATCGGCTGTTGCATGCCACGCACGGAATCGGCGTCTCGCCGTTCAAGTAGCTCTCAACGAAAGGCGCGACCACATCGCGCTCGAAATCTCTTTCAAGGTTTAATACGTAGAAAGGAAATCCCAACTCTTCCGCCACGCGCCGCGCATCGTACACATCATCAAGAGAGCAGCAACGCGAAGGCAGAGGCTCGCCGTGCTCGTCCACCGTCAATCCCCTGCGCTGATTCCACAACTGCATAGTGAAGCCGACAAGCTCGTGCCCCTGCTCCTTCAAAATTGCCGCAGCCGCGCTAGAATCCACGCCGCCGCTCATCGCAACTGCTATCTTCATAAGTACGGTGATAAGTGATGAGTGATGAGTGATAAGAAAGAACTAAAGCATTTCTCTTATCACTTATCACTCATCACTTATCACTTATCACTTTCTCCCGTTTGCCGCTCATTCCGAGCGAATGCTAAGATGCCTGCTTCGGTCGAAAAAGCAGGCTGCGTGTTAACTGATTAGAATACCTGAATCGGGTTGAAACGTCAGCCCGTCATCATGAGTTTCAAGTCTGAGATTTTCAGGTTCAAAGCTTTTCTAACTTGAAATCTCAGATTTGAAAACCTGACACTTGAATTTATGGCAGAGAGAGCTATTGAAGAATATCGTGTTGCGAACGAGCCTTTCTATCTGGAAGTGGCGCGCGAGGTAGAGTTGTTCGAGGCGGCTTATGCTGCTCGCTTGCCCGTGATGCTGAAAGGGCCTACGGGTTCGGGCAAGACTCGATTCGTGGAGCACATGGCGTGGCGATTGAATCGTCCGTTGATAACGGTCGCTTGCCACGAAGATTTGTCTGCGACCGATCTGGTCGGGCGCTACCTTCTGGAAGGGGAAGAGACCGTCTGGCACGATGGGCCGTTGACCGCCGCCGTTCGCTACGGCGCTATCTGCTATCTGGATGAAGTCGTAGAAGCGCGCAAGGACACTGTGGTCATCATACACCCGCTCACGGATGATCGTCGTCGTCTGCCGATTGAGAAGCGCGGGACTATACTGGATGCCCCGCCGGAATTTATGCTGGTAGTCTCTTACAACCCCGGCTATCAATCCATACTGAAAGATTTGAAGCAGTCAACGCGCCAGCGTTTCGTTGCTATGGAGTTCGATTACCCGCCGCCTGAGATGGAATCGGTCATAGTGGCGCGCGAAGGCGGCATTGACGAAGGAGTGGCGCGCGACCTTGTGCTCATAGGCCAGAAGGTCAGAAACCTGCGCGGGCACGGGTTGGAAGAAGGCGTCTCAACACGATTGTTAATTTACGCAGCGCAGATGATCGCGCGCGGCATTCCGCCCATAGCCGCCGCAGAAGTCGCAATATCCTCGCCCATCACAGACGACCGCGATTTGCAGCGCAGCATACGCGAGATAATCACGACCGTGATTTGAGAAGGTGAAAGCTTGAACGTGGCAGGTTATTCTGAAACTCCGCTCGTGAAGAAGCTCGGAATTAAGGAGAGCTTTCGTCTGGCTTTCGTTAACGCGCCTGATAGGTTTGAGGAGGAGTTAGGAGAGCTTAGCGAAGGTGTAACTGTCAACGATGAATCGGGGCAGCCGCTCAATCTAATTCTCTTCTTCACGAAAAAGGAGTCGGAGTTGGAGAAGAATTTTCCGAAGCTGGCGAAACGTCTGGTGCCGGACGGGATGTTGTGGGTGGCGTGGCCGAAGAAGGCTTCGGGCGTCTTGACGGATCTGTCTTTCGATGTTGTGCAGAAGATCGGATTAAGTGGCGGGATGGTTGATACGAAAATCTGCGCGGTTGATGAAGTGTGGTCTGGCCTGAAATTCGTGTTTCGTTTGAAAGACCGAGCGCGAATACTATAGATAAAATCATCCAAGTGGAGACGCCCCTATCTTTCATCTCGGCGCTGGCCGCAATCTCCGCGTTTCTAGCCATACGCGCAGAGTATTTTGGCGCACGCATCAAAGTCTATCTCTTCAAGCCGCTCACGGTTCTCTTCATCATTCTCATAGCGCTTCAGGAGAAGAATGCGGTTTCGCAAGCTTACAGAGTTGCCATCATCGCGGGGCTTCTCTTCTCGCTCGCGGGCGACATCTTTCTGATGCTGCCGCGTGACCGATTTCTCCAAGGTCTGGTCAGCTTTCTCATCGCGCACATCTGCTACATAGCGGCTTTCATCACGGAAGGCAACCGCGCGTTTTCAATCTTGAGCTTGCTGCCCTTTCTTGTTTACGGCGGGCTGATGATGCACGCGCTCTGGCCGCACCTGGGTAAGATGCGCGTGGCGGTAGTGGTTTACATGCTGGTGATTCTCTTGATGGGCTGGCAGGCGGCGAGCAGGTTTCTCGTTACGAATCAGGAGGGAAGCCTGTTGGCCTTCACGGGCGCGCTTTTCTTCATCGCGTCCGATTCGATTCTAGCCCTCAATCGCTTCAAGACAGGCTTCCGCAGCGCGCAGGCTTTCATCCTCTCGACCTACTTCATAGCTCAATGGCTGATTGCTCTTTCCACCTGAATTTTTTAAGCTGAAATCAGGAGATGCAGGAAAAAAGGGAAGAAGCTGAGAAGAGTTCTGCTGAGGCGCGGCCTCTTGAAAGAGAGTTCCGCGAGCGGTTGCGCTCTGTCAAAAGCGTGACGGAGCGTCGCACTATCGCGGGATTAGCGCGCGAATTGTCAAAGCTACCGGCGGACGTTGCGCTCGCTGCACTGGAAACCAGCGCGCTCATCGCGGGCGTCTCTCTTCGCGCGAGCATAGAATTTCTGCGCGCAGCGCCCGCGGCTGCCCGTGTGCTCGGGTCGGAAGAGATGGGCGCGTGGGGCGAGATGGGTCGCCGTCTTGCTATGGGCGACGCTGAATCGGCTATAGCTTTCTTCGCGTCGGGCGTTGAAGAGATGGCGCGCGTTCCAGAAAGCGCTCGCCCGCTAGTCTTTCAAATCTGCGCTCGTCAGATGATTCTCTCAAGCTCCGTAGCGCTGGACACGTTCCGCCGCGCTCCGCAGATAGCTAATGTAGTCAAAGACGCAGACCTGCTCTCTTCCATACTTGAGATAGCGGCTGAGATTTCGCGCCGCTCCGCAAAGCACAGCGCAGATTTTCTGCGCACGACGGAAAAGGTCGCCGCTCGTCTTCACGATTTTGGCGATGACGAACAACGGATCGCGCACGCGGCCTCATCGCTCGCTTCGCGTTTCGCAGTGCGCGCCGGAGGCATAGCCGCAGATGCGTGGTCTGCCATGCCAGTCGCTCTGGAAAATCTTGATGCGGAGAGAGCGTTGCGGCTTATCAATGGCGTCGGAGAGTTTATTGAACGAGGCGGCGGGGCTGCGTTGTCAGTGCTGGTAGCAGGCGGCGAGGTCATGCGCCTCGCGCCGGAAGTTTTCGAGGACTGGACGAAACTTCTCTGGACGATAACGGAGCATGGCAACGCCGCTCTGGTCGCCACAGTGCGCTCGTCGCCTCCGTTCTTTCAGGCAATCGTGAAGGAGATGAATCGCTCACGCGCCATAGAGCTTGCGCGTCGTGTCCTGGAAGTGACGAACGAGGTCGCACTTTTGGATGGTGAAGCCGCGCTCGCATGCTTTCGCTCAAGCCCGAAGGCGCTGCGAACCGTTTCGCTAGAGCAGTTCGAGCAGTGGGCGCGTGAAGGTCTCTCGCTCTCTTCTGCCAATGCACGCGCGCGGCGCAGCTACTACGCGCTGGAAACGCGACGCAGCAACGAAACGCTTTCTGCCGGAGACGAAGGACTCTCGCTCGATGCCGTGCAGAACACTTTGCGTCTATACGTCGAAGCGCTCACCGGGCGCGAGGTTGAAGTTGCGCCGCTCGCAAGCCTCCCGGATGAAG
Organism: Pyrinomonadaceae bacterium; assembly: GCA_035316225.1. Classification (GTDB taxonomy): domain Bacteria; phylum Acidobacteriota; class Blastocatellia; order Pyrinomonadales; family Pyrinomonadaceae; genus 3-1-20CM-3-53-8. The sequence goes on along the minus strand of DATHJK010000621.1, from coordinate 1,204 downwards.
CGCGCATCGGCGACGGGCGCACCATACATCTGCCAGCCGTTGTTTCGGAGTTCAATGATGAAGAGCTTGATTTTCGTCTCTACAAAGTTCTGGCCGCACACGCCGCAGGTCAGATAGAGTTTGGCACGCACGAGCGCGATATGCAGGATTTGCAGGCCGCTTACGCGAGCATCCACGAGCTTTATTCTGAAGAGAATGTGGATGCGCGCGACGCATTCGCGCTCGACGGTTACATCAACGAGATGGAGAAGGGCGAGCGTGCGCTCTCAGTTGAAGAGGAGGAGCGAAGAGAGCGGGAAAGAGTCGTTAGCTTGCCTCCCGGTTCAGATTACAGGGCGGTGCTGGCGCTCTTTCCCTACAGAGGATTGGCCCAGAGAATTTTCGGGACGCTTGAGAACGGTCGAATTGATCGTCGCCTTCGTCGCGCTTATCGCGGGCTGGCGCGCGACCTGGATTTGACGCGCGAACACTTGAAGCGCAGCCGCCCCGCCATAACGCGCCTTCCCGTCACGCTCGTTCCATTTGAACTGCTTTTTCAAATCACTCTATGCGGCGGCGCGCTCGACGATGCTCGCCACTTTTACACGCAGATAGTCTCCGAACTCGAATCAATCGTGGCGGATTATTTGACCGCCGCAGATGCTTCCGTCGCGGACACTCTGATGGCTACGAGCCGCGTCTATTCGCTCTTTCAATCAATCGCTGCCGACGACGCGCAGAAGCAATCTGAATCTACGGGCGAGGATTCCGAGGGGCGAGGCGAAAGCGCAGCGGCGCGCGAAGAGGTGGAATCTGACAAGTCTACAGAGCAGACAAGGCAGAAGCGCGACGCGCGCGAGCTTTTCAACGCTTGGGCCAGCAGCGATCCTTCGGGCGAGCTAGAGCAGTTGGACGGAGCCGAGCGTTGGGTTCAACAGGAGACGCCCGAACAGATTCTCGAACAGGGCGAAGTCGCGTTCAACTACGACGAGTGGGACAGGGAATTAACGGATCATCGCACGGGCTGGTGTCGCGTAGTGGAAAAGCGCGTGCGACACGGCGACCGCGCATTCGTGGAAGGCACGCGCGAACGCTATCGCGGCGTCATCTCTTCGATTCGTCATCAATTCCAGATGATGAAGCCGGAAGATTTGCAGCGCATACAGAACGAGTTGGACGGAGACGATTATGATTTGAACGCGGTGATTGATTACGTCATAGACCG
>DATHJK010000620.1:0-7870 GCA_035316225.1 Pyrinomonadaceae bacterium | reverse complement strand
AGAGCCACGCGCTCGCGCGCGTTGCGTTCCCGCGAGCCTACAGCTACGCGGTTGACTGCGCGGCGCAAGACTTCGACTATGCCGCCAAGCATCGCGCTCCTGTTGTGCCTGCCCGTCATTTCGACCGCGCCGTGCGAATAGCTCAAACCGTTAACGGACGGATCAAGAAACGGGTAGTCGTCCGATAGCTCGAAACTAATCTCCCTGAAGATGCTCGAAAAATCTGCGCCCACGCTCAGACACGCGCGCTCTACAGCCGCGATTAAATCCCCGCTCACGCGCAACGAGTCTTGCCATTCCTCTTCTTCATGCATTTGCGCAGCTTGCCCGCTCGAACCCATCTCAGCGCTAAAGTCCGGCCTCGGAAAAGCTTCAGTCCCCGCTCGCTCGGTGAGCGCTGATTCTGATTCTTCACTTTCCGCATAAACGCTGATCGAGCCGCCGGGATCGGTGGCGCGAACCAGCAGGCGTTGAAGCGCGTCCTCGCCCTCGGCCACGCGCCCCGTAGAGCGGTCTTTTTCGCGCACGTGCGGTTTCAGTCCCGGAAGCAAACGCACGTCTGCCTCGTACTCGTCCAACTCCACGCGCACGCGACCCGCGAACGACTGGCGCTGCAAGTACCGCAGCAACTCCGCCAGGTTCACATAGCTCGTATCAAGATTCTCGTAAAGAGGATTGGATTTAGCGCCCGCTTCATGCATAGTTCTTGAAAAAATTTCGTGCGGCGGAGCATAGCAGAAAAGCCGTGAATCGTGAATCGTAAATCGTGATAAGAAAGGAGGTGAAAGGTAAATGTTCAATGGTGAATAGTGATTCTCCTCCATTCATCATTGACCATTTACCACTTAACCCTTCGCCTATTCACGATTTACGATTTACGATTCACGTGGTTTCCTGCTATGCTCCCGCGCGATAAAGGCAGAACCCCCGGACTTCAAGCAAGACAAGATTTTCTCTTAAAACTTCTCAGGAGAATAAAACTTTGCTTCGAGGCATCTTTCGCACGAAAAATCTGGACGACATTCTGGCAGTAGCGGGCGGCCCGCAGTTCGCCCTGAAGCGCACGCTTGGCCCACTCAACATCACGCTTCTGGGCATAGGCGCGATCATCGGCGCTGGCATCTTCGCCACCGTGGGCACGGCTGCGGCGGGCGATGCTAGTCGTCCGGGCGCGGGGCCTTCGCTGATGCTCTCGTTCGTCATCACGGCAATCGTTTGCGGGTTTACGGCGCTCTGCTATGCCGAGTTCGCTTCGATGGTTCCGATTTCCGGCTCCGCCTACACCTACTCTTACGCTACGCTCGGCGAACTGGTGGCGTGGATTATCGGCTGGGACTTGATTATAGAGTACGCCGTCGGCAACGTCGCGGTCGCCATCAGTTGGGCCAACTATTTTCGCACGCTGATGGACGGCGTGGGGATACACATACCTGCGTGGCTAGGGACAGACTATCGCACTGCGGCCAAGCTTGCGGAGACCAACCCTACGGGCTACGCCGAGCAGTTCGGCAGCGCGCCGCATCTATTCGGCCACGCGATAATCTTCAACGTGCTCGCCTTCGGAATAGTGGCGCTCATCACGATAGTTCTGGTGTGGGGCATCAAGGAGAGTGCGGAATTCAACGCTGGCATGGTGATGGTTAAAATCATCGTGCTGCTCTTCTTCATAGGCATGGCGCTCTACTACGTCTCGCCCTCGAAGATGATGGTCAACTACCATCCGTTTCAACCTACGGGCTGGCACGGCACGCTCGCTGCGGCTGCCGTAGTATTCTTCGCCTACATAGGATTCGACGCCGTTTCGACCGTTGCGGAAGAGTGCAAGAACCCTGCGCGCGATCTGCCCATAGGCATCATCGCATCGCTGGCTATCTGCACGGTCTTTTACGTAGTGGTCGCTGCGGTCTTCACAGGCATCATTCCCTACAACGAGCTTGTACAGAAGCTTTCGAACGAGCAGGCCGAGCCGCTTACGATGGCTCTATCTCACGTTGCGCCGCAGGGCGTTACGTGGCCCAGCACGATTGTCGCTTTCGGCTCAGTTGTGGCGCACACTGCCGTGCTGCTCGTCTTTCAACTTGGACAGCCGCGCATCTTCTTCTCTATGGCTAGGGACGGGTTGCTACCTTCTGTCTTTGCCAGTGTGCATCCCAGATTCAAGACGCCGCACGTGACCACGATCATAACAGGCGTGCTGGTCGGAGGTTTTGCGACCTTCATGAGCATTGACGAGATGGTTGATTTGACGAACATAGGAACGCTCTTCGCTTTCGTGCTCGTCTGCGTAGGCATAATCATCCTGCGCTACAAAGACCCGCAGCGAAAGCGCCCTTTTCGAGTTCCGTTCGGCCCCTGGCTCTTTCCACTGCTCGGCGCTGTCTCCTGCTTCTTCCTGATGTATTATCTGCCGCCCGCATCATGGTGGCGCTTCGTGGGCTGGCTCGTGCTTGGGCTTTCCATCTACACCTCGTTCGGCTACACGCACAGTGCGATTGGAATGAAGATGGGCAGGCCAACGCGCGCGCCGTTTCCGCTCAAACTGGCTTCGCTCGGATTCCTGTCAACCGCAATCGGACTCTTCACTATCCCGCATGATGCGGGGCCGAAGACGCTCTGGCACGAAGCGATGACGGCTGGCACAGACGATCACAACCGCGCGTTGATAGGTCTTGCGCTCATCGCGCTCGGTCTTCTTCTGGGCATTGTGGGGTCTGTCGCAGGCAGCTCACAAAATGCGAACGGGACGGGCGATGCGTCATGATCGCGCCGGGTCAACAATCCGGGAGTAAGCTCGCATGAAGATTCTGGTGCTCGGCGCGGGGCGCATGGGCTTGGGCGCGGCTTATGATCTGGCACACAGCGATGATGTCGAAGCCGTAACGGTCGCAGACATTGATTCAGGGCGCGCGCAATCGGTTGCGGCAACTATCGCAAGAGATAAAGTCAGCGCTGCTCAGATTGATGTCGAGAGCGAGCGGGAAGTCATAGAATTGATGCGCGGCCATGACTCCGCTATAAGCTGCGTAACGTACTTTCATAATCTGCATCTCGCACGCGCGGCCATAGAGGCGCGCGTCAACTTCTGCGATCTGGGCGGCAACAACTCTGTCGTTGATGCGGAGCTTGCGCTTGACGAAGAGGCGCGCGCCGCAGGCATCAACATCATCCCAGACTGCGGCCTCGCTCCCGGCATGGTCTCCGTACTCGTAGCCCACGGGGCTGAAAGGTTCGATGAACTGGACGAAGTACACATTCGTGTGGGCGGTTTGCCTCAAACCCCGCGCCCGCCGCTCAATTACCAGATGGTTTTCTCCGTCGAAGGCTTAATCAACGAGTACGTCGAGCGCGCACGCATCATACGCGGCGGTCAGATAGTCGAAGTTGATTCGATGACAGAGATAGAGAGTTTCGACTTTCCGTCGTTCGGCACAGTGGAAGCTTTTCAGACTTCCGGCGGCACTTCGACTCTTCCTGAAACGTTCATGGGGCGCTTGCGTGAGCTTGATTACAAGACGATTCGCTATCCGGGCCACTGCGCGCAATTCAAGCTCCTGATTGATCTGGGCCTTGCCGGTAGCGAAGAGATAGAGATTGGAAACGCGCGCGTTTCACCTCGCCGCTTGCTTGGCGAGATGATTGTGAGACATCTACCGGCGGACGAACCTGACCTCGTTCTCATCCTCGTAGAGTTTCGCGGAATTTCCGAAAGCAAACGACAGACGTTGCGCTATCACATCATTGATCGCTTCGACCCCAAGACAGGCTTGAGCGCTATGATGCGCACGACCGCCTTTCCAGCTTCAATCATCGCGCAGATGATGGCGCGCGGAGAAATAAAAGAGAGAGGCGCAATCCCGCAGGAGCGTTGCATACCGTTGGACTCTTTCGTTGAAGAACTCGCCAAACGTAACATAAAGATTGTAACGGACACTTCACCGGATAGCGCCTGAGCGCCCTGGTTTCCACCGGTTGAAATCGTCACAATCCGGCATAAGTGTAGCGTCGTTGCTAAACTTTATAGCTTTGCTCTATTGTTGTCGGCAGCAGTTTCTCGCCCGGAGGTTACCTTAATGAACGCCCTGCCAATCATCGTCGGCGCGCTGTGCGTGATGGCTATCGCGTATCGCTACTATTCCGCGTTCATCGCGGCAAAGGTTCTTGCTCTTGACGACGCGCGCCCGGTGCCCAGCAATACTATGTACGATGGGCACAACTATTATCCTACGAACAAGTGGGTGCTGTTCGGCCACCACTTCGCGGCGATTTCAGGCGCGGGGCCTTTGATTGGCCCTGTACTCGCTGCGCAGTTCGGATTCTTGCCGGGCTTGCTGTGGCTGGTGATTGGCGTCTGTCTGGGCGGCGCTGTTCACGACTTTATGATTCTGGCGGCGAGCATACGTCGTAAAGGAAAATCGCTCGCGGAGATAGCGCGCACGGAGATAAGCGGATTGTCGGGCATAGTCGCTGCCATTGCTATTCTCTTCATCGTCGTCATTGCGCTCGCTGGCCTGGGGCTTGTGGTCGTCAACGCGCTGGCCGAATCGCCATGGGGTACGTTCACCGTTGGCTTCACAATCCCGCTAGCGCTCTTCATGGGGCTTTACATGTACCGCTTCCGCAAAGGTCGCATCGCAGAGGCGAGCGTCATCGGAGTCATAGGGCTTCTGCTCGCGGTCTTTCTAGGCGGGCGCATTGCCGATTCATCCTGGGCTGCTTCTTTCACCTTCTCAAAACACACCGTCACGCTGATGATGGCCGCCTACGGTTTCATTGCAAGCGTGCTTCCAGTCTGGATGCTCTTGTGCCCGCGCGATTATCTTTCGTCCTACTTGAAAATCGGCACGGTCGCGTTTCTGATTCTGGGCGTCATTCTCGTTCACCCGAATTTGCAGATGCCTGCGACAACGCCTTTCGTCGCGGGCGGCGGGCCTGTGATTCCGGGCAAGGTCTATCCGTTCGTCTTCATCACGATTGCGTGCGGAGCCATCAGCGGCTTTCACGCGCTAATCAGTTCAGGCACGACGCCTAAGATGATTGCGAAAGAAAGTGATGCCCGCATGATCGGCTACGGCGGAATGTTGATGGAAGGAGTCGTAGGTGTTGTAGCGTTAATCGCCGCGACATCGCTCTTTCCGGGCGACTATTTCGCAATCAACACGCAGCAAACGACAACGGCGCAAAAGGCTGCATACGTTCGCATGGTGGACGAGCACACGGCGCAAGGGTTCGATCTTCAGCCGAAGGAGATTGACCGTCTGGAAGCTGAATCCGGCGAGAGAAATTTGAGAGGGCGCACGGGCGGCGCTGTGACTCTGGCGCTTGGCATAGCGAAAATTTTCGACGCCATACCGGGTTTTCGCGGCTTGATGAAATACTGGTATCACTTCGCCATAATGTTCGAAGCGCTCTTCATCCTGACAACGATTGACACCGGAACGCGCGTCGCGCGCTTTCTCGTCGGAGAGTTCGGCGGACGATTTTATAGAAAATTCGAGGAGCCGAACTGGCAGCCGGGCGCGATTGTCACAACTGCGCTCGTCGTAGCGGGCTGGGCAGCTTTCATCTGGTCAGGCTCAATTTCAACCATCTGGCCTATGTTCGGCATCGCAAACCAACTTCTAGCGGCAGTCGCGCTCTGCGTAGCAACTACGGTCATCATCAATTCAGGCCGCGCACGCTACAGTTGGGTGACGCTTCTGCCGCTCTCCTTCGTAGGCTCGACCACGCTCGTCGCCGGTTGGGAATCTATTACAGACATCTTCTGGCCCATGACGCAGAACCCGCAAATCGCCACGCAAGGCTACATCAACTCCACGCTCACGGCCATCATTATGGTTGCCGCCATCATCGTGCTGGCTGATTCGATTCGACGATGGATTGGCGGCAGGCGACAGCCCGAAGCGACAACGGGTTCGACTTTAGCTGAAGCCGGGACTGTGTGAAGAGGTGAATTAAGAAAAGCTCTAGATTGATCCTGTGCGCGCACGAGATATACACTTACGCTAGATTGTTTACTCCCGGCGACATTGGGGAGGGAGCACATGATAGAAGACACGATTGATGAGAAAGAGTTAGCTTTCTTAAATGAACTGGCGAAGTATGAAGGTAAGTGGGTCGCTATTGTAAACTACGGCAGCGACGATGAGATTGTTGTAGGCAGTGGTGATGATGCGATTGAAGCGATGCGCGAGGCTGAAGAGAAAGGATTTCCAGATGCCGCTCTACTAAAACTCCATCGCTTTGACAGGGCTTATGTCCCGACACTATTAAATATAAAGCTGGAATTACAAAGCACGTTTGGGAGTTGAGAGATTTGCTTACAGCCTAAGAAGCAAGGCCGCCGTGCGACGTGGGAGGTCAAGTCACGGCGGCCTCTCCTGCACAAGCCCGTAACTCACCCGGAAACAGGCGTGCAAGCAACGGGAAGCACGCCCACCCTTAGAAAAACGCGCTTCCCGAATTGAATTTAGTTAATGCATTGAAAACATAGTGTGAAGTGAAAGCGTGCTATGATGCGCGCGATCTGGTTTTTGAAAACGAGTAACGGCTAATGCGACGCCTCAAAACCTCAAGGGAGTAATGAGCATCGCCGTTCGAGATGAAAGGTTTCCTCTCACGGCGAACAACTTGAGGGAACGCATTGTAACCGGGATTGCGGTTAGAGACAAGCTGCGTTTTCCATTGGAGGGTAATCTCTGATGGGAGGCAAGGCACGCCAGAAACCGAAACGGCTTGCTGAAAAGCTATTACAGGTTCGGCTTGCGCTTGGGCTTTCTCAAAACGAGATGATTAGACGGTTGGGAGCAGAGTTGACGCAAAATAGAATTTCTGAGTATGAGCTAGGGAAGGGTGAGCCGTCGCTATTAGTGCTTTTGGAATACGCACGCGCGGCTGGTGTCAGTACGGACGTTTTGATTGACGACGACCTAGACTTGCCGGAGAGATTACCGAAACGGACTCGCCATTAGCCATTCATACAATTTACCCCACTAACATTTCCTCCACTATCCTCTTCCCCGCGCGGTGGACAGTTACACTCGAAATCGGCAATAATATCCCCTTTTAGCGCGACTTGAATTTCGTGCAATAGGAACATGGGATGCGCTCCGGGCGCATTTTCGCGTGTATCTGACTGCCGAAAGCCGCGTTCGCGCACGAATTTCGCCACACTATTTTCTTAGAAGGATACGGAAAGGAATCGGTTTACATTGCTTATTCAAGTATTGCTGCTCCTCGTCATCAGTTTATCCATGCTCGGTTTTGCCGCGCTCTCTAAAAAGAATTTGCTAACCCGCAGGCGCGTCCAGTTGGGCGCGCTCGCGCTTCTCGCCAGTTTAGCCTTTACAACCTGGTCGCCAATAGCGCTGGCGCAGAACCGGCCTGTGTCGCCTGAGAATCGCGGCACAGCAGGCCCGTCGCGCCAGGCAACTTCGCAAGAGGCGGGCGGCGAAGCCAGCCTGAAACTGCCGCCGCTTTCGAGCGTTAAGTTCTTAGGCGGCACGGACGGCCACACGCTCCTGCTTGTCGGCCTCCTCTTCTGCGCGCTCGGACTTCTCTTCGGCGTAGCCATCTACATGAACTTGAAGAAGCTGCCCGTGCATCGCAGCATGCGCGAGATTTCCGAGCTTATCTACGAAACCTGCAAGACCTACCTGATAACGCAGGGCAAGTTCATACTGATACTGGAAGCCTTCATCGCGGCCATCATCATCCTGTATTTCGGCGTGCTCTCGGGCTTTGACCCGCTGCGCGTCATAATCATCCTGCTCTTCAGCTTAGTAGGCATAGCTGGCAGCTACGGCGTCGCGTGGTTCGGCATTCGTGTCAACACGTTCGCCAACTCGCGCACGGCGTTCGCAAGCCTGGAAGG
>DATHJK010000619.1:0-16574 GCA_035316225.1 Pyrinomonadaceae bacterium | reverse complement strand
CCGAATAATCCGCCGACCAACTTAAACATCGGAATGCTCGGCGGCTCAGAGGTCGTAAACGCGAAAGCCTCGGACGCATGGTTCACTGTTGACCTGCGCTCTACGAGCAACGAGCTTCTGGACGATTACGAGCACCGTATCGCCCGCATACTTCAGGAGGAAGCAGATCGCGCAGGTATGACCGTCAAAACTGACGTGATTTCAAGAACGCCCGCCGCGATTCTTCCAGGCCACCGCGATTCCTTACTCGTACGCACAGCCGAGGCCGTGCATGTCCAGATGGGATTTCAGAACCCGCCCATCACCATCACAGGCTCCAACAACTCCAACGTCGCTCTACACGAAGGCATCCCATCAATCTCGACCGGCGCAGCCGATTGCAGCGCCTCGCACTCGCTAGAGGAAAACTGCCAGATAGAGACCATCTACGGCGGCATCAAAAAAATCATCCTTCTCGAAATCGCGCTGGCACAATTGAGTTCATGAATCTTGCTCAGTACTCTGTAATCTTAATTGTTAGAGTCAAGCCGAACCTCGAACTAGCGAATAACATTAGGATTTCACTAGTGATGAGGTCGCTTGGTTTCTCTAAGCACTTTAATTACAGAGAACTCAGACGTTTCGTTGAATTAATTTGACATGCAAACTGCATGAACGTATAAGACGCTTAGAGATGGAGAAATGCTTATGTTTAGTTTTGAATTTCAGGCCAAACCTGAGAACGGCCATATAGAGATTCCCGCAGAGTATAAAGATAAAATTGTTGGAACCGTGCGCGTGATTGTTTTATCTCAGGAGCAATCGGTCGGCGTGGCCGATATGATTGACAGGCTTTTAGAACACCCTCTTGAGATTAAGAATTTCGCGCCGTTTACGCGGGAAGAAACCCATGAGCGCCGTTGAGCAGAAACTCTGTTTTATTGATACGAACGTCTGGCTCTACGCTTTCATCCAGATTCAGGATCAGGGTAACCGCCGTTGCCAAAACGACCATCCAGAGCAGCGAAATTGTAATCAGTTCTCAAGTTGTCAATGAAGTCTGCGTTAATCTCATCAAAAAGGCTCATCTCGACGAAGCGAGCATTCGCAATCTAATCGAATCATTTTACGACAAGTACCGCGTTGCAGTGATTAGCCGGGCAATACTTATCGAAGCTTCCCGATTACGGGATCGCTACGGCTTTGCATACTGGGACAGTTTAATTGTGGCCTGCGCTCTAGCAGAGGGCGCGACTGTTGTCTACTCCGAAGATATGCACGCAGGTTTGATCGTAGACAACCGCTTGCAAATTATTAATCCTTTTGCTGGCTAACCGGGTAGTGTCGGGAACTAGATAAAAACTCTGACAGCAGCCCGTGAAAGTGATGCACGCCGTTTTCGCGTTTGACCGAGTAACGACCCGCTTGGTAGGTGCGCGAGCGCAGGCCGCGCTGGACGGCTTCGCAGATTGAAATGTCTTCGCGTTGAATCTCGTCGCTGAACTCCACCGTGCGCCTGAGCGCTTCTTGCGTCGCCTCGCTCTGAACATCGCGGAAGTACCACTCGAAGACGGTCAACGTTCTTTCGGCGCTGAGCGGCACGATTAAATTCGTGGAGTAGTTGTCGGGATAGACGTTGAGCATAAGGTTCGGAAAGAGCCAGAAGTATTGCGCCTCGTCACTTGCGTCTTTGGTTTGAAGACGGATCGCACGGTCACGTCTGATGGGCGAGTGCTGGATTGAGTAGAAGCGTTTTGTCTCCGTGCGGTAGCGCGCGTAATCCAGCTCGCGGTTCAGAGCGGGGTGAACGATGGGGATGTGATAGCCTTCGAGGTAGTTGTCTACATAAACCTTCCAGTTACAGTCAACGTACCAATCTTTGCGCTGGGCCAACCGCATTCCTTCAAAATTTCTAAGGCTTACGCGCGCGGGCATGTCTTCAAGAACATACAGTAGCGGCGCGCAAGCTTTATCTAAATTTACGAAGACGAGCGCGCCCCACGTCTCGACTCGAAACTGAGGCAGGCAGTTTTCTTCCTTGCTGAACCCCTCAACGCCGTCGAACTCCGGCGTCGCAACCAGATTCCCGTCCAGCGAGTAAGTCCATCCGTGATAGCCGCAACGAAAACTCTTACACTGTCCCGCGCCTGCGGCGACGGGGCCTGCGCGATGACGGCAGACGTTTGAGAAAGCCCGCAAGTTCTCGTCTGCGCCGCGCACAACTATCAGCGGTTCATCAGCAATTGTGGCCGTGAAATACTGGCCGGGCGCGGCGACCTGTTCCGCTCTGCCGACCAGTTGCCATGTGCGCCCGAAGACCTTTCTTTTCTCTTCTTCAAGAACAGAGGGGTCTGCGTACCAGCGCGACGGAATGGTCGAGGCTGCGGCGAGACGCCTGTCGAAACTGTATTCGTCGGCCATCAGTTCTAATACCGAATTGCAGAACAAAATAAGGTTAGAGATTTAAGTTTGCTCTCTAGTAAATCAGTGGCCTGGCAAACTTTCTCAACCTCACTTTTAGCCGCAACCTTGCATAATTCGATTCCAGAAGTTTTAATCGAATCAATCGAGTGCGGCTAAGAATTTCATCGCCGCCGAGCGCTGTGGAGAGAGTTATGCAGAGAATGCGTAGGATAATGATGCTTAACTCTCTTCAGCGCTCTCGCGGCGGTGAATGAGCGCGCATGTTATCTCTTCTTGCTGCTCTTCTTTACACCTTTCTTGCTTCCCTTCTTAGCGCCCCCGCTCTTTTTAGCTCCGCCACGAGCTTTCGCGCCGCCTTTTGAAGAAGCTTTCTTCGCACCCTTGCCCGAAGACTTTTTCCCTGCACTGGCGCTGGCAGTCTTCTTCGTCGCCTTGCTCGTACGGCCAGCGACCTTGTTCGCAGCTTTCGTCCCGCGCTTCACAATTTTTCTGTTCTGCCGCGCTCCTTCTCTAGCGGCCTTTCGCGCGGTTTCCGCGACCGACGACTGCGACCCTCCATCGCTTATTATGCTACTGATGCCGGGCGCGACCGCTTTGACCACGCTGGACGCGGCTTCGACCATTGTGCCTGCCACGCTTGACGCCTGGTCAATCACCTCTGCTGCGAGTCCGGTTGTCTGGTTGAGCGCCTCGGACGCAGTGTCCATAGCCGTGCTCGCGCTGTCATTCCCTCGCCTGCGTTTGTTTGCCATGTTTCCCCCTTCAAGTTCGGTTGCTAATTGCAGAGCTTTTTATAGAGGCTTTTTTAGCTAAAGAGGGCAGCGCAAGTCAACAGTCTCGCGCTGAAAATCAGGAGGTATATCTGGAAGCAGATGTTGTGTTGATTTCGAGGGCGGGGGCGAGAGGTCTGGCGCTTCGTCACCTTGAAGCCGATGATGATTCCATGTAGATGGAGACGGCATAGCGCAACTCTTCGTCAATGTACAGGTTGATTGTGCGCGAAGCGGCGATGAACAGTTCCATTACTGAATGCTCCGACCCGTTCACAAGACTCTTGCTCAGGTAATCCAGAATGAGCATGCGCAGCAGCGAGGTTTCTCGCACCAGATCACGCGCGCGATAGCCCTGTCGGAAGCGCGTATATGCGTGAACGCGAGCCTCATGTATGTTCTCTATGGAGGGGCGCTCGCCCGATCTGAGGACTCCACAAATCTCTTCCAGCAAGACGGGAACGTGATCAATGAGGCCGCCCTCGGAAAGGTCTGAGTCAGATTTTATTGTCCGGTCGCTTCTGACAGCTTTAACCCAAATTTCGACCAGATGGCCTATGTTCTCTTCTATCAAAGTGGCGGCGTCAGGTTGGGCCATGAGTGGTGCCTGCTGTGGCGCAGAAGGCCACGCCTTCTTCAACGCATTCCTCAAATTCTTTGCCCTGTGTGTTCTTAACGTGTTTGAGGAAGCCGTAGATTAATTGAATCTGCTGGTCGTCGAACCCCAGGCTTTTCAGGAACGGCTCGCTGGCGCGGAACGTCAGCGGATAGGGCACGATACTATACTCAAGGTGCGTCGTTTCGTGCAGTTTGATAATTACGTCGTACAGGTCTCTGAGAACTATAAACGACGAGATAAGACAGTCGTAGCTGCCGCGACTGGCGCGGGTCAGCAAGTAGAAGTAATCGTTATTGTAATTAGTAACGAACTTATCGAAGTCCTCTTGACGAATCATACCGCTCCCCGAACAGTAGCGTAATTTTGAGGGGGAAACGGAAACCGCGATTCTTTACCATATCTCACTCCGAATGCGCTATTAGAAAAGCGCATGTACCAGAGACCGTTCAACTCTTCCTATTACAGAGAGAAATTCTCAGGGGAAAGAATTTCAGCTTCGGGTCAGAAAGCCTTTTACGCCATCGGCAACGTCAAGTCAACCCGTTGCAAGACAGATTGGCCCAATTGGCCCAACAGGAGATCAATTTTTTCGCAGCAAGCTGCGGGGAATCTACTCGCAGAGAGTCTAAAGAATTTAGAGCCGGTTGCAAAATCAAACAGGGATGCCGATAACAGTATCCGAAAGGTTAATTTTGCAACCGGCTCTTAGTTCAACTGCCAATTGCCGTCTCGCACAGGCTGGCTACGATTGCCAGAAGCTCGTTAGGCTCGGGCGGCTTTGCTACGTGCGCCTGGAATCCTTCGGCCAGAGCGCGCACGCGGTCTTCGCTTCTGGCGTAGGCCGTCACGGCCACAGCCGGGAGATTGGAGTTACGTCCGGCGCGCCCGGCGCGAATCTTCTTTATCAGCGCGTAGCCATCTTCGTCCGGCATTCCTATGTCGCAGAGAAGCACATGCGGGCTGGAATTCCCAAGAAGCTCGAGCGCCTGTGCCGCAGAGCTTGCAGTAATAACTTCAGCCCCGCATCCCGCAAGAATCGTGCTGAGCAGAGCGAGCGCGTCCGGGTCGTCGTCAACCACCATGATCTTCAATCCTTCAAGATTCGGGTGGCATTCAATGTCCATCAAGTCCGCGTTCTCGTGCGCTTCGGCAATTACGGGCGCGGGCGTGCGCATATCCGAAACCTGTGGCTGCACAGGAAGCTGCACAGTAAATACTGAACCTTTGCCTTCACCATCGCTGGCAGCTTCCACAGTTCCGCCGTGCAACTCGACCAGATGGCGCACGATAGCAAGACCCAGACCCAGGCCGCCGTGTATTCGCGTGGTGGAGCTGTCCGCCTGGCGAAAACGGTCGAAGAGGAAAGGCTGGAAGTCCGGCCTTATGCCAGAGCCTGTGTCTCTGACCACTATCTCTGCGTGCGAGTCCTCCTGATAGAGACCAATTTCAACGCGACCGCCTTTCGGTGTGAACTTCACCGCGTTCGAGAGAAGATTCCATATGACCTGCTGCAACCTATCGGGATCGCCCGAAACGTTTACGCCAATGTGGTCAAACTCTGTCTGAATCTGAATCTCCTTTGCTTCGGCTGCGAGCCGCACGGCGTCTATGGCTGAGAGCAGAACGGGCGCAAGATCAATCCGGCCAACGTTCAGGCGAAGCTTGCCCGAGATGATGCGCGAAACGTCCAGAAGATCGTCAATAATCTGTTTCTGGATTCTGGCATTCCTCTCTATCACTTCCAGAGCGTGCTCGGCGCTAATCTCGTCCAGTTGCTTCGAGCGAAGTATGAGCGACCAGCCGAGTATGGCTGTGAGCGGCGTGCGCAACTCGTGCGAGACTGTTGCGAGGAATTCGTCCTTTAGCCGATTGGCAGATTCAGCAACCTCGCGCGCCTTGCGTTCACGCCTGAGCAGTTCCTCGCGCTCGCGCTCCGAACGCTTGCGCTCGGTGATATCCATCGTTACGCCTCGCATACCTACCGGGCGGCCATGCTCGTCCTGCATGATTATGGATTGCGATTCAACATCAACAATGCGCCCGTCTTTAGCCACCCAGCGGAAACGGTTAACATCCGCGCCGCCCTGCTCGAAGTGTTGAACGGCTGTTGCAGCCGCCATCTCGCGGTCTTCCGGGTGCACTATCGTTAGCCAGAAGTTCGGCGTTGCAAGCCATTCTTCAACGGAGTAGCCCAGCATCTTTTCTACGTAATCGCTCACGAAGTTTATGCGCTGCGACGATTCGTCCGGCTCACCCCATGCCTCCCACACAACGCCGGGCACGTTAGACACTATGGCGTCCAACCGCTCGCGCTGTCCCCCTATCTCTGTTACAAGCCGCGCCAGTTTCCTCTCCAACTCTTTACGCGCAGTTATGTCGCGCGCTATCGCCGAAGCGCCAATGACCTCACCATCTTCGGATTGAATCGGGGATATTGTTACGGACACTTCGACCAGAGTCCCGTCTTTTCTGAGGCGCTGCGTGTCCAGGTGGTTAATGTGCTCGCCACGACCAATTCTGTCCATGATGTCATCCACCTGGCTTCTTAGCTGCTGCGGGACCAGGAAAGATATGTGACGACCTATTGCCTCCGAAGCCGTGTAGCCGTATAACTTTTCTGCTCCACGGTTCCAATTGGTTAGAATTCCGTCGAGCGTCTTTCCTATAATCGCGTCGTCGGAAGATTCGACCACAAAGGCTAATACCTCTGCGCGCTGTCTGGCCTTGTGCATCGCGCGGCTCAAAAACGCCGCTATCAGGCTGATTAAGAGGTACAGAGAGAAGTTTATGATGATAGTCTTACTGGAAATCGAGGGTGACCAGGAAGGTATGATGAAGAAGTACGCGGATATTAAAGCCCCCAGAATGATTGAGAGCACAGCAGGGCCGAAACCGCCAGCCCATGCCGTTACCATTGTTGCGATGATGTAAGTGAAGAACGGTGCCTGATTACCCAGAACGGGCGCGAGCGAAAAACGCAGCAGCGTAGCCAGAGCTACGCTTAAGAGCGCTATAGCATAACGCAGTAGCGGGGAGCGCGGGATTAAAGGCATTGCTGCTCCTTGACGTAAACCAACGGGCAGATTGCGCGCCTGCGAGATGAGCTAACCGAAGAGTTGCGTTTGTGCCGTTAGTAAGGTGGCGATTACATCAACGGGCACTCATACATCTACACTAATCGGCTCTCTATTTCAAACGAAAATGATGAATAATACAGGCGCATCGGTACAATCCATCTCTTGAGCAAACTGAACCGGGAATTACAAGCGCATGAATATTCGCAAGCCCACGAAAGAGGAGATCGTTGCCGCCGCAGGCAAGACCGTGCCGGATGTTTTAGCCCGAAATCTTCGCGTACTCTTCTGCGGCATCAACCCCGGACTCTACACTGCCGCCGTAGGCCATCACTTCGCGCGCCCCGGTAACCGTTTCTGGCCTACGCTCCACGCCGCAGGATTCACCGCCCGATTGCTTTCGTCATTCGAGGAACGCGAGCTATTGAAGAGCGGCTACGGTATTACAAACGTCGCGGCGCGTGCGACGGTTACAGCCGATGAGCTAACGAAGGAAGAAATCATCGAAGGTGGAAAGATTTTAAGGAAGAAGGTGCGCCGTTACAGGCCGTTATTTCTGGCCGTGCTGGGCGTCGGCGCGTATCGCACGGCGTTTGACCGCCCGAAAGCTGGAACAGGCTTGCAGGATGAGACCATAGGCGACACAAAGGTCTGGCTTCTGCCCAATCCCAGCGGCTTGAACGCGCACTACCAGTTGAAGGACTTGGCCCAATTATTCCGCGAGCTGCGCGAGGCTGCCGCAAGCGATTTGAGAGGTTGCGTTATAAGTCTGGCGAGTCATCGTAGACTATAGACAGAAACTGCTTTCTCACATTGTGTTTGAACTTTTCAAATGAGCGCCCAAGAATCTCAGCTTTCCAGAACTCTCCTTAACTCTTCCGGCAATGGTGAAGTGAATTCCAGCCAGTCGCCGTTCGCGGGATGATGAAAGGCAAGATGCGCGGCGTGCAGGCAGAGCCGCGCCGCATCGTCGCCGCCATACCATTTATCGCCTGCTATCGCGTGGCCGACGTGAGCACAGTGAATGCGAAGCTGGTTCGTGCGTCCCGTCACAGGCTCAAGCTCTACCAGCGTCTTGTCGCTTTTGCGCCGAAGCGTGCGCACGCGCGTCCTGGCTTCCCTGCCCGAAGCCATCACGCGCCAGCGCGGCCACGCATCCGCGTCTCGCCCTATAGGAGCATCAACGAGGAACTCGTCTTCAATAACAACTCCGTGCAGAATCGCCAGGTACTTTTTTTCCACGAGCCTGCGATGAAAGTGGCGCGCGAGGATGCTGAGGGCGCGCTGATTTTTGGCGACGACCATCAACCCTGAAGTCGCGCGGTCAAGGCGATGAACAAGGCCGGGACGCACCAGCGCGGGCTGCTCTGAATTTGAAACCTCCGTTTCGAAATTTCTCTCCTTCGTGATGCGAGACTCATTCAGATAGTAGGCAAGCGCATTGGCGAGCGTCCCTGTCTTCTCTGCTCGCGTGGGATGAACCAGCATCCCTGCGGGTTTTTCTATTACAACCAGGTCTGTGTCTTCGTGAAGGATTTTTAGAGGAAGCGCATTCGGCGTCATCGCCGTTTGCTCGTCCGGGTCGAACGCTATCTCTATAACATCACCGGTCGCAAGGTGATGACCGCCGGGTGCGACCGAGCCATTAACAGCGCACGCGCCTTCCAGAAGAAGATAGGCTATGCGCATGCGGCTCAATTGGCCCAAGCGAGCCGCCAGAAACTCGTCCAGCCGCATCCCCGACGAGTTTTCGTCACAAGTGAATTTGCCAGCGCTTCTCACTTAAGTGAGAGCATCCGGCAGAAAAGGCCGTCGAGTCAAATTGCTCATATCAGAGCGAAGCCCGCAGACTTCGCTCTGATATGAGTTAACAACAGTGTCACGCGCTCGCGGGCTTGCCGCGCTTGGCCTCTTCCATCTGCCGTCCCATCTCTTCGAGCCGCTCTCTGCCCAGAAGCTCCTCCGCTTTCGGAAACATCTCGTTCTCTTCCTCGTCAACGTGATGCTCTATGTCATCTTTAAGCTCGGAGAGCGTATCTTGCCATTCGTCCGATGGGGTAGACAATTCGACAAGCAGCTCGTCCACCTCCTTGTGCTCTTTGTATGATTCGCGTATCTGGTCTCGCGTCTCATCGAAATTTTCGAGCGCTGGATAGAGCAAGCTCTCCTCCAGCTTGGTGTGAAGCGTGAGCGCGGCCTTGAGCTTTGCGAACGCTTCGGTGCTCGCTCCGGCAGACCCTGCGGATTCAAGTTGCTCTATTAAGCCCATAGCTTCTTTGTGATCCTGTTTCAACAACTCCGTAGCTTTCATATTCTCTCTCCCCTTTCTTGTTCGGAAAATGTCATGCGCTAAACCTATAGTCTGCGCTTTATTGAAAGAGCGCCTTTGCCCCGCGCCTTTTCGCTTGACCTGTAAACTAGAGATCAATCAACGGAATCCCGGCCTCTTCGTTCATGCGACGATTAAGTGGCTGCGCGAGTTCCGTCAGGAATAACTCAAGCGTCGGGCGAACGTGGGCCTCGAAAAGGTGTCCGCCATGCGCCGTTCCATCCTGTTTGCTTACGACGACGTGCGCGTGAATTTTCAGTTCGTTTTCATAGCGAGCGATGTTGCCCACGAGCGATAGCGCCTCGACCTGCTCGTTGACGGGAATTTTCTGGTAATCTTTTCTTTCACGATCAAGGAAGCCGAACGTTAGTCGCTCGAACGCTCCTATCCCTGCGAAGTATGCGCCGCCCAAATTCTCGCGCCGAGCGAAATCCAGAAGGCCGGACATCACTTCATCTCCCGTTTCAAAAACGAGCGCGAACGTGCGCGCCCCTTCTTCGTTAACCAGCTTAGCTTTCATAACAATTCGACCGGAATCGTCTCCTCTATTTTTATCTGCCCATGATGGTAAATCGTAGTCAGTTTCTCACCCGCTCGTTGCAAAAATGCTGCGACAGTATGATTTATGTTCGACAAACCATTCACAGTTGGGTTCGGCTAAGACAGGTTCGGCACAGGCTGCTTGCCTGAAAATTCTTGCCCAACCGCTCGCATTAGAGTTAATTTGCGCACGCCACTGTTTTTCCGAAACCGCACCTGATAAAGAAGAGAAGAGCGATGACGTGGACTCAAGTTTACGATCCGTTCGGCCACTGGTGGCTTTCCACGCTGGTGGCTGCGCTTCCCATCATCGTCCTCTTCACGCTTCTGGCTATCCTGCGTGTCAAACCTCATTGGGCTGCGCTCGCAGGTGCGATGACGGCAATCGCCGTGGCCTCGCTCGCGTTCAGGATGCCGTGGACGCTCTCGACCGTGAGCTTCGTTTACGGCGCGAGTTGGGGACTTCTGAAGATAGCGTGGATAGTCGTATCGGCAGTCTTCCTCTACGATGTATCCGTTCACACCGGAAAATTCGAGATAATGAAAGAGTCCGTAGCTTCCATCACGAGCGACAGACGATTGCAGGTTCTACTCGTTGCCTTCTGCTTCGGCGCATTCATTGAGGGCGCGGCTGGCTTTGGCGCTCCCGTAGCGATTGCCGGAGCATTCATGATAGGTCTGGGCTTCAAACCATTTCACGCGGCAGCATTGAACCTGATAGCCAACACAGCGCCCGTCGCATGGGGAGCAATCGGGACGCCCGTTCACACGCTCGCGGCTGTCACGGCTTTGCCTGAATCCGATTTGAACGCGATGATTGGTCGCATACTTCCCTTCACGGCAGTCATAGTTCCCTTCTGGCTGGTGCAAACGATGGTGGGCTGGCGCAAAACTTTTGAAGTGCTTCCGGCGGTGCTGGTCGTCGGCCTGTCTTTCGCGCTGACGCAATTCCTCTGGTCTAATTTCGTTGACAGCAATCTGGTGGACATCATAGGCGGCGTAGTCTCGCTCGCCGCAGGGATTCTGTTCCTCAGATTCTGGCAGCCGCGCAACGTCTGGCGATTTGAAGATGAGAGCGATACTGAAATGGCCGAAGCTGAAAGAGAGACTGAAAGTGAGCGGCGGCTCGGCGAGATTAAGAATGAAGAGGTGAAAACTTTTGCCCGTCGTAGATCGGATTCGCTCTACAGCGCGCGGCAGATAGCAGGAGCGTGGATGCCGTTTGCGCTTCTCTCCATCTTCGTGCTCGTCTGGGGGCTGCCCGCTGTGAAGAACGCTATGAATCGTTGGACGACTCCTGCGTTCGAGCAGAAGGGATGGGACGTTCCCCTGCTTCACAACAGAGTCTTGCGCGCAGCGCCCGTCGCGGCCAACCCGACGCCCGAAGCGGCCAAGTACGATTTCAACTGGCTCGCGGCGACAGGCACAGGCTGCTTTCTGGCAGCCCTCATCGCCGGACTACTTCTGGGAGTCAGCCCCGCAGAGCTTTTAAGAATTTTCCTTCACACTCTTCACCGCATGCGTTTCGCCGTGCTGGCAATATCTTTCATGCTCGGCCTGGGTTTCGTCACGCGCTATTCAGGGATGGACGCAGTGATCGGGCTGGCCTTCACGCGAACCGGCGTGCTCTTTCCGTTCTTCGGGACATTCTTAGGCTGGCTCGGCGTCGCTTTAACAGGAAGCGATACTTCGTCGAACGCGCTCTTTGGCAATCTTCAGAAGATAACTGCCGAGCAGTTGAGACTTGATCCCATTCTAATGTGCGCGGCCAACAGCGCGGGCGGCGTGATGGGCAAGATGGTTGATGCGCAATCAATAGTCGTGGCTACAGCAGCGACGAATCAGGTCGGCAATGAAGGCAGAATTTTCCGTTTCGTCCTCTGGCACTCCGTCGCGTTAGGCGCAATCGTAGGTCTGATTGTTCTGGCCTACGCCTACCTCTTCGCGTGGGCAGTTCCGCACGGCTTGAACTTTGTGAGATGAGAACCTGATAAAACCTAAGCAGTTTGCGTCTTTCCTTTGCGTCTTGGCGTGAGATGGTTTTTCTCGCTGGAGACGCAAAGGAAAGACGCAAGGAATGGTTTGAGCTTAATTCTGACTGTGTGAATCTGAGGTAGATGAATGCTTGACGTTCAGAGTCTTGACGAGCTTGAGCCGCTGGCGCGCGAGCGCGTGTCGCGCATGGCCTTCGATTACATAGCGGGCGGCGCGGAAGACGAATGGACGCTGCGAGAAAACCTGGCAGCATTTCAGCGGTTGCAACTGATCCCGCGTGTTCTGGTTGATGTCACGCGCAGGGATTTGACTACGACTGTTCTTGGCACGCGCATTTCAATGCCAGTGCTCATCGCGCCTATGGCTTTTCACGCGCTCGTTCACGCCGAAGGAGAGCTTGCCACGGCGCGCGCCGCAGCCCGAAGCAATACGATCATGATTGCCAGCACTGCTTCCAACTTCAGCATGGAAGAGATTGCAGCGGCGAGCGACGCCGCGCGCTGGTTTCAACTCTACTTCTACAGAGATCGCGGCTTAACGCGCTCATTGGTTGAGCGTGCTGCCACCGCGGGCTATAAAGCGTTGTGCGTGACGGTTGACGCTCCGCTCATAGGAAGGCGACCACGCGACGCTCGCAATCAATTCTCTCTTCCCGCAGGACTGACTATGGGGAATTTCAAAGATGCAGCGACCGCCGACCTGCCCGAAGCCGAACGCGAATCGGGTCTGGCAGCATACGTCGCATCGCAATGGGACGCTGGCGTCACATGGAAAGATGTTGAGTGGCTGCGAAGCATCTCACGCCTGCCCGTGGTGTTGAAAGGCATTCTCTCTACGGAAGACGCGCGCATGGCAGTCGAGCACGGAGCCGACGGCTTAGTCGTCTCAAATCACGGCGGGCGACAACTGGACACAGTTCCGGCGACGATCAACGTGCTCCCGCGCATAGCGGAAGCCGCTCAAGGTCGAATAGAGATTCTGCTGGACGGAGGCGTGCGTCGCGGCACAGATGTATTGAAGGCGTTGGCGCTGGGCGCTCGCGCCTGTCTTCTGGGGAGACCCGTGCTATGGGGACTCGCCCTCGAAGGCGCAGAAGGAGCCAGCGCCGTGCTTGACCTTTTGCGCCTTGAGCTTGATTCGGCGATGGCGTTGGCAGGTTGCAGATCGGTCGAGGAGATAACCCCTGCTCTGATCTGGCGCGGTCAGTGATTAGAGCTATCTTTAGATTGAACGCACCGGGAGAACAACTCACCACAGAGGACACGGAGGACTCACAGAGGATTCAACAATTTCAAATTTGAAATCTCAAATCTCAAAAAGTTAATTTTCTCCGTGTTTCCTCCGTGTCCTCTGTGGTGAATTTCCGGGATTAAACTTACTCAATCGAAAAGTCCTTCATGCTTTTACCAGCACGCGCTCGTTCGTCACGCGGTAATCGTCCAGCAGGAACTGCGGCACGCTTCCCCTTTCGGTCGCGTGGCAGGTGATAAAGTTCTGAAACTCCGAGACGCGGCTGCTTATCCTGGTTTCGTGAATCTCACCATCCTCCACCGTCTCGAACCTGACGCGCCAGCTATTCTCATCGAGCCGCACGTTATCCAGAAATCGCAAATCTTCAACCCCCGCAATCCCGGACTTCGAGCGAATGAAAAACTCCGCGGCCTGCACAGCATTCGAGTAGCAGGCGCGTCCCCTGTATTTCTCAAGCACCATGCGCTGCTCCGTGTACTCGCCTATAATTTTTCGCCCCGCATCTTCAGTCACGTGCGCGTAGAAGAGTCCGTGCGGGAAGCAGATGAGATTGGCTGCGAACCTGTCGCCGCCCACGTGCGAAGATTGCCAGACTGCGCTTCCCACATTCGTCCTTAGCGATTTATAGAGCGGGTAGCCGAATTTCGCGCAGCACTTGTCGCGCCTGCCGTGTGTGCAGACGAGGAACATAGGCTCTTGCGTCAGCGTGCCTCCCGCCGGAATTTTTCCAGCAGCCGCTTGAGCCACATCAATCTCCGTCAACTGCTCGTAATTTTCTATCTGGAAATTTACGGCAAACGGATCACGCTCGCGCGAGCGCACGACGAAGAAGTTCAAATCTCCCTGGCAGCCGCGCGCCTGCTTGATGAGGAGCAGCCTCGCGCGAGGTATAGTCTTTACAACGCGCGTGAGATGGCTTTTAACTTTCGTCGAGAGCGCGCTGGATTCTAAAGCTTTCGCCCCCCACGCCACAGGATACTCAAGAAGTAACCAGACGTGGCCTGACGAGGCTGTGCCGAAAGTTTTTTCCGCGACGCCGCGCGACAATTCAGAGCAGAAGAAATCTTTCATTTACCATTTGACGATAGCAACCAGACCTTCGAGAATCAACTCGCCCAGAAATTTCCTCACGCGATTTTCGTCAACGTGAGAGCGCGCCGCTTCGCAAAGCTCCCCGACAGAGCAGACGCGCCGCTCCATTAGCGGGCGCAGTACGAGAAGCGCATCTTCCGCGAACCGCCAGCGCTTCTTCATTGACGAGAACTCTACGACGCCTCGTTCGGCTCTCAATTTCACGGGGCGCGGCGCTAGAAAACGCACAAGAGCGTCATGCGAGGGCGGTAGAATTTCGTGCGTCACACTCCACGGCAAACCCGGACGCGCGCGAGGCTGTGCGTTCGCGTCCCAGTCTTCAAAATATTTCTCAATAAGCTCTGACTTCCATTGCGACGCGAGTTCTTCAAACAACTCTTCCGCATGCGCCCTCCGCTCCTCGCACGAAGCAAAGCGCGGCAGGTCGCGTCGAAAAGTTTCGCTCTCTTTCAAACGCTCTGTGAGCCAGCGCAGTAGATCAATGCCCGTGCGATTGTGTATGCCGACCGTGAGATGAAGCGTAGGTTCTGCGAGCGGCATTGCGACGTGCCAGTGGCCGCGCGGGATGTAAAGAAAATCTCCGTCTTCCAAAGTCTCTTCCCACAGAGGCTCGCCCGAAGGTTTCTGAACCAACAGGTCGCCCGTGAGCGGATGAAACTTCGTCATGCCGTAGATGCGCCAGCGCTTGCGCCCCGCGACCTGAAGAATGAAAACATCGTGGTCGTCCCAGTGAAGATCAAACCCGCGCGAAGTCTGCCATCCGGCGTACATGTTTATCTGAATGCGCTCGTGGAACACCAGCTCAAGATTCTGTGCCAACTCTTCCAACGGCTCGTGCAATTCGTCAACCGCATCCAGCACAAGAGTCGCGCCCTCGCGCAAGTGTTTGATGAATTGAACAGGCAGGATGCGTGGTATAGGCTTCTGGCTTTGCCTCGCAGTCTGATGTCGCAGGTAAGAATCCACCGCGACGCGCTTGCCATCCTGCATCAATCTGAGGCGCGGGAAGTCAAGACGATGCTGCCGCAGGATCAAGTTGAGTTGATCCCACGGCAGTAAAGAAGAGAACTTTCCGGATTGGCCGCGAACGTGCGCGAAGCTTTTTCCCCACGAGGATGCCAGAAAATCTTCCGCGCTCGTCGGCTCCAAAAGTTTCTTTAGCTGATTGAAGCCCTCATCTTCCATCGGTCAATCAACTATCGGAGCCGTCCGAATCGCCCGAATCACTTCCGTCGGCATCCGAGCCTGCGTCCGTGCCATCGGAGTCGCCGGAATCCGAGCCGTCCGAATCGCTCGAATCGCCGTCCGTCCCGTCCGTGCCGTCGCCGTCGGTTCCATCGCCCGTCGCGGTGTCACTGCCGTCCGTGTCGGCATTATCGGCCTGAAATTTCAGGTGCTTCCCCGCCTCTAAAGGCTCTGATGAAAGAAGAAGACCGGATGATTCCTGCTCCTCCGGTTGATGTGTATAGTCCTGTTCCGCCATTACATTTCCTCCTCGTTATGCTAATTGGGTTGCTGTGCTTGAAGAGCTTATTACTACCGGGAGGAAACGACAAGCGCGCTTGCCCCGGCCTCTTTACGCTCTCCTTAGCGTCTTTGCGTCTTTGCGTGAAAAATTAATCTCACGCAAAGACGCTAAGAGTAAGGCGTAAATCTTTATATTCCGAATTTTGAGACCGACTCGAAATTACGGATTGTAGAAGCGAGTTGCTTACATTACTATAACGCGACTGTTATAGATTTCTGCCAATTCGGTTTGTGGCAACTGCTCGAAGACCGTCTCAAACTTTTCAAGGAAGGCTCTTGATGACAGAGCAATCTGCGATAAACGATCACCCCGTAAGGTGGGCGAAAGTCATTGACCAGACGCGGTGCATAGGATGTCACGCCTGCACGACCGCCTGCAAATCCGAGAACCTCGTGCCGCTATCGGTCACACGCACATACGTCAAGCACGTTGACGTGGGCCGCTTTCCGCAGGCGCGACGCGCGCATCAGGTCACGCGCTGCAATCAATGCGCTCATGCGCCTTGCGTCACTGCCTGCCCTACTACGGCGATGTTCAAGCGCGCAGACGGCATTGTTGATTTCGACAAATCAATCTGCATTGGCTGCAAAGCCTGCATGGCCGCATGCCCTTACGACGCTATCTTTATAAACCCGGAAGACCATTCTGCGGAAAAATGTAACTTCTGCGCGCATCGCATTGACATGGGATTGGAACCCGCCTGCGTCGTCGTCTGCCCCGTCGAAGCTATCTTAGTCGGAGATATGAACGACGCGGACTCGAAGGTTGCGCGAATAGTGAGCCGCGAACCCGTCAACGTGCGACGCCCTGAGAAAGAGACTCTTCCGAAACTTTTTTACAAGGGAGCGCATCAAGCCACGCTCGACCCGCTCGCCGCTCGAAGACCCGAAGCCGGACTCTACATGTGGAGCGAACAGGGAGCGAATGCTGAAACGATTGCATCCGGCAACCCGCTCTTCAACAACTCTTCTGC
>DATHJK010000618.1:0-4680 GCA_035316225.1 Pyrinomonadaceae bacterium | reverse complement strand
GCGTATTAATCCTGTGGAAATTCTTCAGGCCGCACAACTCTCGACAAGGCTGCCTATAGCCGCAGCGGGCGGAGCGCTACGCTTGCGCGCCACAGAAGTGCGCACCGAAATAGTAGACGGCGCTATAAAGCTTCACATCTTTTACGAATTCGTGAGGGATGACACCTGACGAGATGATAAGTGATCTTTAGTAGATGAAGATGGCTGCCTCGTTCTTAAGAGCCAGTGTTTCTTGAATAAGCATGGGAGCGAACACGCTGCTGCTTAGAAGATTTTCGAAATCAAGATGAAGCAACATCTGTGCGGCGCTCGCTTGACTCATAGAAGCGCCGCCCACAGGCATGGGCTTCTGCTGCACGGTCACTGCCCGACCCGCGACGTTGAGTGAGCCGATTCTGAAAGCGCCGGGATTCTGCGCCACAGTGAAGTTGATTGCTCCGTTGCCCGTTCCGCCCTGTGCGCCGCTTATGGTAATCCAGCCATCGTTGCTCACGCCATTCCAGCTACAGGTTGAAGAAGATGCTGTCACAGTTATCTGCCCGCTTCCTCCATCACCGGGGTAGGTAAACTCTGTAGGCGAGACTGTGTAATCGCAGAAGGAAGGATTTCCGTCCTGCGTAACGTCGAAGGTCTGGTCGCCTATGTTGATTGTCGCGGCGCGCGGCGAAGTGCTGCGATTTTCTGTGACAACATAAGAGATGGTCGCGCTTCCGGTTCCGTCCACCGCGCTGAATTTCATCCACAGCGGCGTGTTCAGCGTTTTCCAGACGCACCCCTGCTCAGTTGTGATGCCCAGCACTCCGTCTCCACCACTCGCAGGGAAATTCCGACTCACGGATGAGAGCGAGTAGGAGCAACTCGTAGGCATTGCTATGAAATCGAAGTTCTGATTGCCGCTCAAATTGGTCACGCTACGGCTCGTAGGATTGACCGCGTAGCCGGGCATCAAAGGCGTCACGGTATAATCCAACCCCTGCGGGAGCGTGAAGAAATTGAAGACGCCAAAGCCATTGGTCTGAACGCTCGTATTATCGCCGGGCTGCGAGCTTGTTAGCTGGACGGTAATGTTTATGTAAGGCGTGCCGTGCTCGTCCGTGATATTTCCAGAAATGTTTGCCGAAGGCACAACCATGACCGGCACCGGCGCTGAAGTTGTCGTAAGACCTGCTGTGTCGGTCGCAATTGCCGTCAACACATAATTGTCAGTCTGCCTCACCTCCCAGACCGTACTGTACGGGCTGGTCGTCGCAGAGCCTATCAACAGAGGCGCGCCTGAAGAATTAACGGGGCCGTTCTCCTGAGCGTAAAAGTCAACGCGCACGACGGAGTGTGCGTTGCCCATCGCGTCCGCGTTTAGAGTAATCTGCGCGGGGCCTGGAAGTTTAGTCCCGCTCGCTGGCTTAGTCAGCGTTACAGTCGGCGCTGCCGTGTTCGCGCTTTGAGTGACAGTGAACGTCTGGTCTGCGACCCAGATGTTTCCCGTTCGCGCATTGCCCGTATTGTTATCGTTGACGATGTAGGCGACCTTGCCGCCGCCTTGACCGCTGCTGCCTGAAACGATCTGTATCCATGATGCGTTGCTCACAGCGCTCCAGATGCAACTGCTTCCAGCAGAGACGCTGATTATTCCTACGGCTGGCGCTTGCGTCTGACTCACGGCAGGAAAAGTCTGGCTGGTCGGCGTGAGCGAGTAGGTGCAATCGGAGTCCTGTGTGACGGTAAAAGTCTGACCCGCGATCATGATAGTTCCCGTGCGCGCAGGAAAACTTGAGTTTGCTTCGACAGCGAAATTTACAGAGCCATTGCCGCTCCCACTGCTTCCCTGTGTGACGCCAATCCAGTAATCGTTGCTTACAGCACTCCAGTTGCAACCATTCGGAGCCGTCACCTGCACGCTGCCTGCGCCGCCTGCCATGCTGAAGTGCTGGCTTGAAGGCGAGATGGGACTGGCGCAACTCTGTGGCGGCGCTGCTTCCTGCGTTACGGTGATGCTCTGATCTGCAACAGTAATCTGAGCCGTTCTTTGAGTCTGTGTGTTGTTTGCAGAGACTGTGAAATAAAGATTGCCGCTGCCGCCGCTCCGGTTAGTTATCGTAATCCAGCCTGCGTTGGCTTGAGCCGCCCACTCGCAGTTGGGTGTTGACGAAATCGCTACTCTGCCTGTGCCCGGATTCGACGTGAACGAAAGATTATTTGGCGATAGGCTGAACGAGCATGCGGTCAAACTCTGAAGCGCGCGCGCAACGTTGAGCCGCCCGCCCGAAACGACCTTGCCAGCCCATTGCGGTAGAACGTCAACCGTATTCATCAACGTGGCTTTGAGCGAAGCGGGCGTGAGCGATGCGTCGTGAGCCAGAAGCAGAGCAGCCGCGCCCGCAACATGCGGCGAAGACATGGAAGTGCCGGAGAGTGTGATGTATTTAGGCCCGTCGTGAACTGTACTCAGAATATTCACGCCCGGCGCGGCCAGATCAACGGTTGTCGCGCCGTAGTTTGTGAACGATGCGGGATTGTCGTTCTGGTCTGAAGCCGCGACCGAGATGATGTAAGGCGAATCGAAGCTGGCAGGGAAGAACGGAGTGTTGTCAGTGTTCATGGCGTTATTGCCCGCCGCGCAGACGTTCAGCACGCCCGCGTTTCCCGCAGCATCCATAGCTTCTCTCATAGCCGCGTCGTCCGTAGCGCCGTAGCTGTTATTCGTAACGCGAACGTTCACGCCGCGCGCCTTCATCATCACTACATAGTCGAAGCATTCGATTGCGCCTGCGGAAGTCCCGGAGCCGTTCTGAGCCAGAAATTTCAGCGCCATCAAACGCACCTGCCAGTTGACTCCGACGACGCCCACGCCGTTGTTGCCAGCAGCGCCTATAATCCCGGCCACGTGTGTGCCATGACCTCTATCATCAATCGGGTCTGAATCGTGGTTGTAAGTGTCTATGCCGTAAACGTCGTCAACGTAGCCATCATTATCATCGTCAATGCCATTAGTAGCCCTGTCATTACCGTTCGCATCCGTGCCTGTCTCGCCGGGGTTGCGCCACATGTTCGCGCTCAAATCTTCGTGCGGATAGAAGATGCCTGTGTCAATTACGGCGACGACAACCTGATTGCTCCCCGTCGTCACATCCCATGCTTCGGGCGCATGAATCTGCTGCATGCCGTATAGCTGGTCGAACATAGGATCATTAGGCGTGGCCGCAACGTGATAGACGTAGTTGGGCTGAGCAGCAATGACGCCGGGCAGATTCCTGTAGCGTGCTATGGCATCTTCCACGCTCAACCCCGGCGGCAGACTAACGTGCTGCCAGTTGATTGAGGAAAACTGTTTGAGCACGTGCGCGCCTATACGCTTATGAACGGAGCGCGAGATTTTCGTAGAAATATTTTCACCGAACTTCACAAGAAGCTCGCCCTCTACGCGCTCGCCTCGAATTGTCCCCGGCGGGTCTGGAATCTCTCTTTGTTCAAGCGTGGTCTCGCGCGGCGCACGAACAATCTGTTGTCCATGCTCCAGCCAACTTTGCGCACCGGCCTCCAATCCCATCGAAAAAATCGCGGCGATTCCGATGAGAAGAGTCAGAACAAGCAGCGCTCTTCTTTGATACCTACGGCTGATGTGGTGCTGTTGTAACCGGCGGGAGCGAAATATAGTTGCGAATTTCATGCTCAAGAGAAAAACGTCGAAGAGTGAAGCAGTCCGGGCGATTTGGGGGATGCTCGGAAAAATCCTTATTGTCGTTTGAAATTTACTCCCTCGAACAAGTGAGAGTCAACGTCATGATAATTCGCAGGTAGGGGTAACCTAAAGCTCTTCTAAAAAAATTCTGACTTTGGTTCGCCGTATGAGCCGTGAAACCAGATTAATATGCGGGTGCTTTCTAAACCGTCCATAAATCATAAAGGCGTGGTGTGTGCCGCAGGCAAGGGCATTTCAACTATCCTCCACTACGCCCGTGTGCCATCTTTTGTAAAGCCAGCAGCGACCATCCTAACGTCCATAAGACGAAAGAGAAGATAAAGACAAGAATCATCAAAACCCCCGACAGGTATATTGTCCAGGGCTTCCATGTCAGGTCAGTCTTTGCTTCTACTGAAGGAGGCGTAGGGTATAAAGCGTCATGTTCCATCAGGTCTCTGACAGTAAAATTCGGATGCCTGCTCATGACCTGCTGGCCGTGCGGCGTTAAGCTCCACTGAAAATTACTGAATCCAATTTGATAACGATACTTGCCGGGAAGGTCAAGTACTGTACACATGTGTAGTAAAACTATGTAGATGATAAATAAAATTATTGAGACTATGAGCACTTTGGCCGCTTTCCTGACTAATAGAGGTAGAGTGCCGGAGTGAGCATTTTGAGAGGGAGCATAGTAAAAGGTGATAATGATAGTGGCTAACGCAATGGCTGAGGTCAATAGCCCCGTTTGTCCAAATGAATCTTCGAAGAGCGGCGGTGGATAGGTTGTTAACTGGGAGAGTGCCGGGATAAGCGTGCCAACAGAGGCTAACAAACCTCCCGGCGATTTTAGCGCAGATAAGTAATTACTGAATTTTGCCACTTTAAATCTCGACCCGCTTCAAGGAAGTTCTTCAATCTCTATAGTCTTGCTCTTCTCGATACCATACAATGTGTTTTTGTTGGACGTAGGATTACCACCACGCTCAGCCCAAATATAGTAT
>DATHJK010000617.1:0-11053 GCA_035316225.1 Pyrinomonadaceae bacterium | reverse complement strand
TAGCGGCAACGCTCGCGGACATGTACAGCGCTGTGACCGCAGCGCTATGCGCTCTCTCCGGCCCGCTGCACGGCGGCGCGAATACAAACGTGATGAAGATGCTGTTGGAAATCGGAAGCGTCGAGCGAGCCGAGGAGTTCGTTAAAACCGCGCTCGCCCGTAAGCAGAAGATAATGGGCATAGGGCACGCCGTCTACAAAACGGAGGACCCGCGCGCCACGCACCTGAGAAGATTTTCAAAAGAGATGGGCGAGTTGGGGGGCGACACGCGATGGCATGAGATTTCCCGAAAAATCGAAGAGGTGATGCACCGCGAGAAGGGCATGTATCCTAATGTGGATTTCTACTCTGCCTCGACCTACTACATGATGGGAATCCCGCTAGACCTATACACTCCCATCTTCGCCGTGAGCCGCATCAGCGGCTGGACAGGCCACGTACTTGAGCAGTACGCCAACAACAAGCTGATTCGCCCGCGCGCCGAATACATTGGCCCAAGAAACGTCCCTTACGTTCCTATTGAACAGAGATGAGAAAGCAGAGGTCAGAGGCTAGAGATTAGAGGTTAGTAAAAGCATTTCACTGACCTCTAACCTCTAGCCTCTAACCTCTGCCATCTGCTTTCTCATCTTTCTGCTGTTTCCGTCGCGTTCCTCGGCATGAAGTAGCCGCGACGTGATGTTACGTCGAGCCTGCGCGTCTTTCCTCTGACATCCTGGGCGCGCACGCGGACTTCCAACTGGTGCATGCTGCCGTCCGTCTGCTCGCTCTCCGCAAGCGTGAAGCCCAGATTGTAGCGCGCGGTCAGGTTGCCGACTATTCTGGAAAGTCCGCGCCCGTAATCCGAGGGGCTGTGTACGCTGACCGCTTCGCCTCCGGTCTGTTTGGCTAACCGCTGCGCGCTACCGTACAGGCTCATGCCAACCCAATTCGTGAGCGGTTTGACGAATGGCAGAAAAATCTTGATGGTAGTTTTCACATCTGTATTCAGCGAGCTAAAGAGAGTGTTCGAGCGTAGAAGCAGATCTTCAGCCTCGTCGCGCTCCTCCACTATGACGGGGATTATTCCATCGGAAATCCAGATGATTGCGGGCTGCGCGTTAGGTCTTTCGCTGGACGCGCGTTTGATTATGTCCTGAATCGTCATCGTCAACCCGACCTGATCATCGTCCAAATCCACGTCCACTCGCCCGTTGTGGCTGATTCTCTGTATCGTCGCAGTCCCGTCAGGCATCTCTCTACGGATTACCTGAGCGCCGTTCCTGCTCGGAATCGTTGTCACACGCGCGCCGTCATCCGCAGGCGCATCCTGCGCGCTCGATTGATTTGTAGAACTAGACCCGACCGAAACGCTCATCCTGCCCTGATTGTTACTATTCGGATTCTGACTTGACGAGGCAGACTCACGGTGTGCGCCATTCTGAATGAGGTCTGGCACACTTGAGAGTGCGGCTTTCAACTGTGCGCGGTCGCCTGTGAACCCTGTGAGCCAAATACGCTGAGGTGTGGGCGAGTCCGAATCCAGCGCTATCACTCCAACTTCATCGCCCGAAGGCAGCTTCGCAATCTCCGCCGCGATGGCTTCAAGAATTTCCGTGCGTCGCAGGTAACGACCCGACCCATCGCTGCGCAAATCCAGCACCAGCACGAGCGCCAGCGGCTTGCGCGACTGCCCTTCGCGCGTGAAATAGGAGACAGCGCGCGGCTGCCCGTTGTCGAGCACCTCGAAATTTTCCGGGTGCAGGTCTGTAACGGGCAGTCCGGTGCGATGGTCTCTAACGAGCGCGTCGAGAAAGACGGCGCGCGTGTTGATGCGCACGGTGTCGGCTGTCTGCTCCTGCGCGAACAGGGAAGTCGAGTATGAGAGAAGGGCTATCAAGCCAATCAGCAAAGAGAGTCGGATTCTATTCATCTTCTGCCTCCTCGGAAAATGCTTAAAAAGGAATCGTTTCTAAAACCACTTGCAGACATTGAATTCTTAGCGAGCTTAAGTCTCTTCTTTGCTTCAGAGAGCGAGAACCCTCAGCATTCTCTACCTTGAGCTTTAATAGAATTTAGATTTCTCGCTGTAGAAGCAAAGTGAAAATCGTAAGCTCGCAAAAGGGTTGAGTTGTTAACCTGCTCATTGCTCTGAATCACTGGTAGCGTCGTTAATCAGCGACCTGCTCATCTGTTCAGGATTCTGTATCCATTTGACCAGAGCCTGCGGAGCGACTTCGACTTGAAGCACTGTGGCGTCGCGCCGCTCAATCGTGATGACGAGAACGCTTAGCCACTCGCCCGCATCACGTGTGAAAACATAGGTCTGCTCGCCATCCTGCCTAGACCGAACCTGCACGAGCGGTCTCCATTCGGAACTGAGCGTGCGCTTCATTGCCGTGTAGAAATCTGTCTGCCCGGCGGGAGAAAAGTCCTGATCCTCAAAAGTCGCCAGCTTGAAAGATTTCACCTCGTCCGGTCGAGCTATCCTCATCCCGACGCGCGCAAGCAGCGGCAGCCCCTTATGCTTCACGTGATAGAAATTTTCGACCAGTTTGACTACGGAGTTATACTCGCCCGATTGCGCCGCGACTCCGGCCTGGAACATTTGGAGAAGAGCGAGCAGCAGTAGAATTTTGATAAAGTTTTTCGATGACATCGCAGCTACTCGTTTCTTCTTGTCGGCGTTGTCTCGCGCACAAGGTCGAAGTCCGGCACGCCGAACTGCCCTTCGATTCGGCTCAGCCTCTCCAGATCAACCGGGCCGACTATATTGACGACGGTGAATTCCTTCGGCTCGAAGTCCAGAATCGCAAGCCCCACTATCAGGTTGTTCTCCATCATCACGTAAACTTCGACGTTCTCGCCGTCGTGTCGGCTATGAACGCCAAGAAATCTGGTCCATCCGGGCGCGCGTAGCTGAGAGCGTATCGCTTCAACATCCGTTTCTGCGTACTCGTTCTCGTGGTCGAACGAGAAGCTCTTGACGTAGATGCCCTTCAATCCGCTAATCAGTTCACGAACTCTGGCTTCGTCCTGATCCTGTGTGGAGAGAAGACGGGCGGACATCTGTAGCAGGCGCTCGTCCATGTTTATGTCCACAGTTTCGCTGGCGCGCGAGGCCAGGTGGTCTATGCCGCTCGTCTCTATCCTGCCGCTCTGTGCGTAAACGGACGCGCAGGCTATGGCTAGAAAGAGCGCTAGACCTAAAAGTTTCATGGTTGAGTTTTTCAGAAAATTCATTACCTGCTCCGTTCGTTATGGATTAAGACCGGGATTAGTGCTCGTCAGGCTCTGCGCCCTGTGCTGTGCGTGGTTGAGTTTTGCGCTTGCCACCTGAAGCGCGAGGATTAATTCATCTCTTGCGCGCCTTGCTTCTGCAATCTCTTCTACGCTCATAGGCGTTTGAGAGACGGCATCCTGATTAGCAGATTGTGGGACGTTAGTTTGCGACCTTGCCTGAGCGCTATTTTGATTTGAATAGAGATTGAATAGCGGCCTGCGTCGAAAGGGGCGACCGGAAGCAATCTCGTTGTTTGATCTATTATGGCTGTGAGCTTCGCGCCTGACTTCTCGCGCCGTTTCCGAAATATGTCCGGTCTCCACAGGCGCAACCGCAATCTCCTGCGTAGCTAGCGAAGGGATTTGAGCGCGAGCGTCCAGACGCTCGGAGCCTATCCACAACCCTGCGAGTCCCATCAGGATTAGCACGGCTGCTGCTGCCCATTCAGACCAGTGTGTGAAGGCGCGCGCGCCTACTTGTGAAAGCAGCGAATCGGGAAGAGTTGCTGCATGGGGCTTGTGGCTGAGCGTGCCCAGCAATTCTTCCAACTGCTCGATCTCAGGGTCAACTTCGCCGCTCTTGTCCCACAAATAATCGCTCATCTTCCGGCTCCTTCCTTAAACTTCTCGCGCAGCAACTTCATACCGCGTGACAGGTTGACGCGAACCGAATCAGGCGTCAGCCCCGTTCGCACGGCTATCTCCGGCCCCGTCATCCCTTCCACCAATCTGAGCACCAGCGTCTCGCGGTAAGCTTCAGGCAACGAGCGTATGATCTCTAAAACTTCAACCGCCTCGTTTCTTCGCTCGCCCGGCTGCGCAGCAATCTCTTCAGTCAATTCTTCACCCGCCCGACGCCTGCGATGGAAATCCATGGCGCGATTTCTGGTTATCATCGCCAGCCAGCCCCCGAAAGCCTTCGCATCGCGCAGCGTGCTCAGTTTTCTGAGCGCCTGAAGAAATACTTCCTGCACAAGATCGTCAACTTCTACGGCGGGGACGCGCGCCAGCAGAATGCCGTGAACCATTGGCGCGTAAAGGCTATAAAGCCTGCCGAACGAGTCGCGGTCTCCTCTCAAAACTTGTCTGACGAGTGTGACCGAGGGCGAGTCGAACGATTCGGAGCGCGCCTCTTCAGGCCGGTTTTGACCGACCATCAAGAGCATTTCTGCTGCCGTTTCGACCTCGTACATCGTGTGACCTTCGTAGAAAAATTAGAGGGACTGGATTGCAGGCGTCCCCTTGTTCAGCCTTAAAGACGCAGGTTTCCGTAAAAGTGTTAACGCGCGGCTTGCAGAACTCGAATGAAATTTCATTCGCGCAAGTTTCGCAGCTTACAGATTAGGATTTGCAGGGCTGGTCAAAATGGGCAGCCAGTGGCCGGAGAGTTTGCCCGCATGAAGCCTGATTTGACGGGAGCTTAAACGTTAAAATGCAGCGGAAAGTTTCTATGAGCAGACTTTAAGGAGCAGTAAATCAAGGCGATTTCTAGTCCACGTCATGCCGGTCGTAAAACGAGACGGAATCTCTACGTTTAGGATTCTCATTTGAAGTCAATCGCAACATCTCTTCCGAGGGTTTAAGAAATCGGGCACGCCAGATGAAGATGGTGGAAACGAGCAGCGCGAGCGTGCAAGCCGCGCCGCCTTCCAGCCCGTAATCGCCGCCGGTGAGCCAGGCCGGGCCTGAATCAATCGCGCGGAAAAGTGGCGCGGGTGCGAACTCGGTTATTCCGCTCACGGGAATTCCCATAATCGCGTTCATAGTCCAGTTCCATGAAAAATGTATGGCGAGGGGGAGCCAGAGGCTGCGCGTTTTGAGGTAAGCAACGGCCAGCCACACGCCAGCGAGCGCCGTGTTGATGAACGTAAATATGAGCACTACGTTCGGATTCCCTAGATGAACCAGAGCGAATGGAACGGATGTCAGAAATAGGCCGACCCATGCCAGATGCGCGCGCGCGAATGTTTGAAGCGGGTAGCCGCGAAACAGCATCTCTTCGGCGGCAGCCGAGGGAATGAAGACGGCCAGAGATGAAAACAGCGTTTTAATGATCGGCTGGTAGAGACCTGTAAAGTTGAGAACAAAGCGTAACTTTCCGCCCAACAAAGCTATGCATGCTGCCAGCAGCAACGAGAGCGAGCCGATTAGCACGCCGGATAAAATGTCCCGCTTCCACCTGTTATTAAACGTCCAGCCGAGCGCTCGCCAGGGCAACTCTTCCAACAGTCTATTGCAAACCCAGCCTGCAATCGCCGCTATCAGAAAAGAGATGGCAGCGAAAATGATTGCGGAAACATATACATCTGATATGACCCGGTTTAAGCCGAACAGAATGAAAGAGACTAATATGAAGAGCAGCAGATAAAGAGCGATGAAGACGGCGAAGCGCCAGCCGCTGCGCAGACGACCCGCATCGTTGACGAAGATGTCTGAAAGCTTCATTAAAAGTTAATCGCCGTATGAGATTAAAAGCAATTGCAAAATCTATTATGACTCTTAGCGCCTTTGCGCCTTTGCGTGAGATGGTTTTTCACGCCAAGACGCAAAGGCGCAAAGAAAAGAGTAAAGAAGTCATGCAGCGCGCATGAATAACGTCCAGACATTCTAGCGAAGTGTGTAGAGATTTTCATCCGCGAAGCGCGTGTCGGCTCGTATGTGGTAAAATTCAGGGCGCGTTTCTTATGAATGCTGAATTGAAGAGAGAAGAGAAGAAGCTGAAGGCGGAAAATCCTGCGCGGCGTCGGACTGCGCCCTGGCTTCTGGGCGGACTTGTGCTGCTGATGCTTTTTATGCTGGTGGCACAGCAGGCGTTCGGCCTCTGGTCAATCGTCTCGATTGATACTGCGTCCGATACGCTACTGCTTTACGCGCTCTCGTCGCTGAACTTTGCAGCCTTCATCGTGTTCTCCTTCATCTTTGTTCGCAGCCTTCTGAAGCTAAGGCGCGAAAGGCGCGAGCGGCAACTTGGGTCGAAGATAAAGACGCGGCTGGTGGTCTATTTCATCACGCTCAGTCTTCTGCCCGTGACGGGCATGGCCTTCTTCTCCTACCTTTTCCTGAATCGTTCTCTGGAAAAATGGTTCGGGCGCATACCCGAGGAGATAGAGAGGGACGCGGGCGATTTGCAGCGTGAGTCTGACCGCGATCAAGCTCAAAGCCTGTACGAAACCGGCGCAGCCATCGCTGTGCTTCTCAACCAGCGCTCGGATATTCCAGACGATACAGCGCTCGCCCACGTTGTTCAATCGAGCGGTCTCGCCGCCGTTTCAATCAAGGGGGCTATAGGCGATGTTCTGGCGCACAGCGATGCAGCGATGCCTGATGCCGAGCGCGCAGAGCTTGTGCGCGAGATGAACGGTGTGCGCCCCGGCGGCAATGCGCCGCTCGCCACCTTTGAGAGAAAATTCGATGTCTCGATTCTTCCACTGAGCGGAGGCCGAAGCTTATTGGTTGCGCGCGCGCATCACAACGATGCGACCTTGCGCGAGATACTTTCAAGCAAGCAGAGCGAGTACAGCAGGCTAGTAAAACGCCAGCGCAAGGTTAGACTTCAGGGTCTTTCAACGCTGGGGTTGATGACGCTGCTTCTGCTTTTCGCTTCGTCATGGGCAGCGATTCATCTGGGACGCGGCATAGCCGTGCCTATCAAGGCTCTGGCAGAAGCTTCTAATGAAGTGGCGCGCGGCAACTTGAGTTACAGAGTCACTACGATTGCCGATGACGAACTGGCTCTGCTTGCAGACTCGTTCAACCAGATGATCGCGCAGCTTCAAGAGAATAGAAGAAAAATTGAGGCGAACGCTTCCGAATTGCGCGAAAAGAATCTTGCGATTGAAGAGCGGCGCAACTACATCGAGACAGTGCTTGAATCTCTGTCAACGGGCGTCATCTCGCTGGACGAAAATGATCGTGTTACGACAATCAACGCGGCGGCGGCTTCTATGCTTTACGTCGCAAACAGGCCGCAGAGCGGGTTTACTCTCTCGGAAATCCTTAGCCGGGAAGATCGTCCTGTGCTGGATAGATTGCTCCGTCGCGCTCGTCGCATGGGGCGGGCTACGGAGCAGACAGAACTGGCGCGCGGGTTATCAATGGACGATTCAACCATACCCGTAGCATTGACCGCGACGGCTCTGGACTCGCCCACGAACGGCGGGCGCGGCGTGGTGCTGGTGATTGAAGATTTGACTGAGTTGCTTTCGGCTCAAAGAGCTGCTGCGTGGAGCGAGGTGGCGCGCCGCATGGCTCACGAGATAAAAAACCCGCTGACTCCCATTCAACTTTCTGCCGAGCGTATTGCGAAAAATTTCCGAAACGGCGCTAACGGTTCTGATGGCAACGGCCACAACGGCAACTCTGCGGATGAGCACAGGCGAGTTTCTCAGATTGTCGAAGAGTGTACCGCTACGATCTCAAGAGAGGTCGCGGGACTCAAAGCGATGGTTGACGAGTTTTCACGCTTCGCTCGTCTGCCGCACGCGCGACTGGAGCAGGCAGACTTGAATGAAGTGGTCAAACAGTCCGTGGCGCTCTATGAAGATCGTCTCGACGGCGTTCGCATGGACGTACATATTGCGCGAACTCTTCCGCAGGCGATGCTCGACGGCGAACAGATGCGGCGCGTCTTCGTCAACCTGATTGATAACGCATTGGAGGCGCTGGCAGACACAGAAGGGGAAAAACGTGTGACCATTGCGACCGCTCACGATCCTTCGCGCGGATTGCTGCTTGCCGAAGTCACAGATACGGGGCACGGCATATCGCGCTCAGATTTCTCAAGGCTCTTCCAGCCAAACTTTTCCACGCGCGGGCGCGGCACAGGACTGGGGCTGGCGATAGTGCAAAGAATCATCAAGGAGCATGGCGGGCGCATACGCGCGGAATCCAATCGCCCGCGCGGCGCGAAATTCACAATAGAACTGCCCGCAACGGGCGCTTGAGTCTTTATGACAAAATCTTTAATTTCAGATTTGACGTTAAAGATTTGAAATCGGTTTTCAGTTGGCGCAATCAATACTCATTGTTGACGACGAGCGCGGGATACGCGAAACCCTGCGCGCCGTTCTGGAAGATGAAGGCTTCGTGGCCGACACGGTTGCGAGCGGGGAAGAGTGTCTGAAGGCCATTGAGAAGCGTGCGTACGGGTGCATTTTACTTGACGTGTGGCTGCCGGGAATTGACGGTCTGGTCACGCTCGAACGAATGCGCGCGATGGGCGGCGACTCGGCGGTCGTGATGATCTCGGGCCACGGGACTGTAGAGACAGCCGTGCGCGCAACTAAGCTGGGGGCTTTCGACTTCATTGAAAAGCCGCTCTCGATTGAGAAGACGGTGCTCACAATCCGCAACGCGCTCAGGCAGCGCGAGCTTGAGCGGGTCAACGCCGAGCTTGTCGCGGAACTGAATCAGGAATACGTGATGGTCGGCGAATCCGTTGCCATGCGTGCGCTTCGCAAGCAGATAGAAGTGGTCGCGCCTACAGACGGGCGCGTTCTGATTTATGGCGAATCGGGGACGGGAAAAGAACTCGTAGCTCGCGCAATTCACGCGCGCTCGCGTCGTGCCAGCGCCCCCTTCATCGAAGTCAACTCCGCCGCTATCCCTGAAGAGCTAACCGAATCGGAACTATTCGGCCACGTGAAAGGCGCATTCACAGGCGCAACCGCAGCGAAAAAAGGCAAGTTCGAGCTTGCTGACGGCGCGACGCTCTTTCTGGATGAAGTCGCAGACATGAGCGCGCGCGTGCAGGCCAAAGTTCTGCGCGCACTGGAAGAGCAGCGCTTCGAGCCTGTGGGGAGCACTGCGAGTGTGCGTGTGGACGTGCGCGTCATCGCAGCTACGAACAAGCGCCTTGATTTGCTTATAGAGCAGGGAGCCTTCCGCTCAGACCTCTTCTATCGCCTGAACGTAATCCCGTTTGAGCTTCCCCCTCTGCGCGAGCGCCTTGAAGACGTACCGCAGCTCGTAGAGCATTTTAACCAGAAATTTTCTGTCGCTTACGGGAAAAAGCCGAAACGATTCGAGCCGGATGCAATCGAGGCTATGCAGGCTTACGCATGGCCCGGCAACGTGCGCGAACTGAAGAATACTGTCGAGCGCGTTGTCATCATGCACGGCAAGGTCAAGGTCATGACAGGCGACCTGCCGACGCTCGGCGGCGAAGAACCGCCTGCTACATCTTTCCGTTTTCCGTCATTCAGAGAGGCGACCGAAGCCTATCACCGCGAATTCATCCAGCGAAAACTTGCCGAAGCCGAGGGCAACGTCTCGCGCGCAGCCGAATTGATGGGCGTTGATCGCAGCCACCTTTACCGCCGCATGCGCTCTTTAGGAATACAGGCGCGCAGCGAGCGCGAACGCGCTTCTTAGCTATCAGGTCTTTCAGAACTGGCGAGCATGACGGACAGATGGACTAGCTAGAGACAAGACGGCGATAGCCAGCGAGCCGGACGCAAGAAATTCCATAGCTCATACATAAAAAGCTTGACGTGACTGCAATCCGCGCTTAAAGTTTCGACCATCCTCGCTGCGAAAGTTATGATAAGGAGCCGTAGCGGAATGCTGCGCTCCGCAAAGTTAATCCAGGCTTTTAAATTTCTCTTTATGTGCTGAGCAAAACTCACTCTTCCGGCGCACCTTGCTCTACTCCTTGTATTTGATCCGTTGCTTTGATTGCGAATGATGGCTTCGGAAGTTGAGGAAAGCCTCGGCCTCTATCTTAGGAGAGCTGTCATGACTGACAAAGAAAAAACACCTTGGTATCACGACTGGAAAAAGCTTTATGGCGCTGTTTTTTTGCTCTCCCTCATTTTTTTGCTTATCGGTTTTTCAATTGAGCGCTATAAACCTCTGACGCAGGTGCTCATATACTTTCATCGTGAGTGGGGCCCCGCAGAGTTCGTCCAATCTTTAGTGATCTATTTCGTCATTGAAATAGGGATAGCTCTTTTAGTCGCTTGTGTCCTTGGCATCACAATCGAACGTTTGTCACAAAAAGAGATTATATCGCTCACTAACACAATGGTCATGACTATCAAAGAAGAAGGCAGAAAACTTGCTGCGGAGGAAAGAGCGCAGATCAAAGACGATGTTTTTCGTGCCGTTTTCGGTAGCAGTATTCCGGAAACCATCACTAAAGAGATTATCTCGCAAGTGCTGAAAGCAGTATTTGTCCGAGAAAATCTGAAAATGAAATATACCCTGAAGCCTAAAGTCAGCGAACTCACGAAGGTTAAATATATTCTGCTCGAATTGGAGATGACCTATGATATTAGAAATTTGACTACAGACGACCATCGTTTTTCGCTCAACAATTTCCTTGTGGACTCACCGTTTGCTGAATTGGCGAACGAAGTGAAATTCCTAAGCGTCCAGATCGAAAATTCCAAGCGGACTGTTGAGTGGATAGGCGAGAAAATACCAATTGGAAAAAGGAACCCGCATATTTACTTGGATTTGCAAGATGTTATCACCATTGCTGGCGAGCAAACGGCAACAGTCACCGTCCGCGCGCAGTCGGTAAAACATTACGAGGGTGGCTCTGAATATTTCAGCTTCGGTCTTCATACATGCGATTTAGAATTGACTGCACAGGTGTTGGACGCGCCGTTGAAAATCTACTGCGGCGCTTTCAGCAATCGTGAGCTTATGCCAACGAAGACTGATGCGCCGGATAGGGGTTATTATAACCGGACATCGGGATTACCCGTACTGGCCTTTCAAGGCGTCTATATTATTTGGGTGCCTACTGAACAGGTTGAGAATGAAGCTATATCTCAAGCAGGTTCCC
>DATHJK010000616.1:0-2374 GCA_035316225.1 Pyrinomonadaceae bacterium | reverse complement strand
GATGGATAATCTGGGCGTTGGCGATGCGCTGGCCGTCGGCGGCGCGCAATGTCTGGCGCTCATTCCGGGCGCGAGCCGTTCGGGTTCGACCATCATGGCCGGACTCTTCGCAGGCGAGACGCGCGAGACCGCCGCGCGTTTTTCGTTCCTGCTCTCTATCCCTGCCATTGCGGCAAGCGGGCTATTGGAACTCAAGGAAGCCGTACATAAGCTTCCTGAAGGCAGCGCCGTGCCTCTGGCCGTCGCCACCATAGTGTCCGGCGTAGTTGGCTACGCCTCAATCTGGTTTCTGCTTAGGTATTTGAAGACGCACACGACGGGAATTTTTATAGGCTATCGCTTGATCGTCGGCGCAGTGATTCTAGCTCTACTCTTCGCCGGTGTGATAACTCCGTTTGGCGAAAGGGCTGCATCCGCGGCTAATAAGAGCGAGCAGCCCCTTCCCCTCACAACACAATCGCTCGAAAACGCGAACTCGAACACTAACACTAACAATAATTCGCGGGATTCTGTAAACTTAAGACGCCCTTCCTCCAGAAAATCCAGGTCGTGGACGAATCCAAGACCGAAAGGGCGGTAAAAGTTTGAATGACCGAAGAGAAGAAAAAGAGCGAGAGGGCGCAGAGGCCGCGCAGCCCGCGCGTGCCTGTGGATTTCGCAGTCCTTCTGGAAGGAAGCTCGGCCAATGGCGAATCGTTTCAGGTTCAGGCGGAGGCCGTCAAGGTCAGTCGCGGCGGCGCAACTCTAATCACAGATGTGCCCGTTAACGTGGGCACTGTTGTGCGTCTCACCCCTCCATTCGGTCGTCCCCTGGATGCTGAAGTGAACGGCGTCTGGAGCGACGAGTCGGACGGCAAGCAGCGCATCGGCGTAAAACTCCTGGACCCGAATGGCTGGTTCGCCGAATAAAATCTTTCGAGAAATAGGATGAGCGAGAAACGCTGGATCGTGCGCGAGGTTGACACGAAGCGTGCGGAAAAGCTGGCACGCGCGCTTGGCGTCTCTTCCGTCATCGCATCACTTCTGGTCTCGCGCGGGTGCGCAGACGAAACGAACGCTCGAAAATTTCTCAACCCTTCCCACGATCAACTTCATGACCCTTATCTCATGCTGGGAATGCGTGAAGCTGTAGAAAGACTTTTGCGCGCCATCAATGACGGTGAAAAGATTCTCGTCTACGGCGATTACGATGTTGACGGCACAACGGGGACAGTTGTTCTGCGACGCGCGTTGAATCTTCTGGGAGCGCAAACCGGCTACCACGTTCCGCATCGCTTCACTGAAGGCTACGGCATACAGCAGGCGGCGCTTGAGAAAGCGAAGTCGGAAGGATACAGCGTCGTCGTAAGCGTTGATTGCGGGATACGCGCGCACGAACCATTACACTGGGCGCGCGAGAGTGGCGTTGACGTGATAGTCACAGACCATCACCTGCCAGATGAAGATGAAGGAGCGCCGCCAGCATTCGCTGTGCTCAATCCTAATCAGCGAGGCTGCCCGTATCCCGATAAGAATCTTGCCGGCGTCGGCGTCGCTTTCAAACTTGCTCACGCGCTCTTTCGGGAACGCGGGCGCGAAGCTCAGATAGCAGGTTTTCTCAAGATGGTCGCAATCGGCACGGTCGCAGATGTTGCGCAGCTTGTAGGCGAGAACCGAAGCATAGTCGCGCTGGGCTTGCGCGATCTCCCGAAGGCGAACAATCCGGGACTGCGCGCTCTGATGGAAGTCGCGGG
The DNA here is from genome assembly GCA_035316225.1 of Pyrinomonadaceae bacterium. Taxonomy (GTDB): domain Bacteria; phylum Acidobacteriota; class Blastocatellia; order Pyrinomonadales; family Pyrinomonadaceae; genus 3-1-20CM-3-53-8. The sequence goes on along the minus strand of DATHJK010000616.1, from coordinate 641 downwards.
ATGCGTCGAAGGGCGCTCGATGACGGCTTACGATCTGGGCTTTCGCATTGGCCCAAGAATCAACGCTGCCGGGCGTATGGAGGCCGCGCGCGAGGTCGTAGAGCTTTTCGAGACGGACGAGATTGAAGAAGCGCGAAAGATTGCGCGCCATCTGGATGAGCTTAACCGCGAGCGCCAGACTGTGCAGGCGGAGATAACCAGACGTGCGCTCGCAGAGCTTTCGGTTGATGAAACGATGGTTGATTCGCATGTAGCAGTCATAGCGGGCGAGAACTGGCATCGTGGTGTAATCGGCATAGCCGCATCGAAAGTCTCTGAAAGAATCAATCGCCCATGCGTAATCATCTCTATAGAAGACGGAGTGGGGCACGGCTCTGCGCGCAGCATAGAGTGCTATCATTTGCTCGACGGCCTGACGACCTGCGCAGACCTCTTTGAAAAATTCGGCGGCCATTCGCACGCTGCCGGACTGACCATTAGAGGCGAGCGCATCGCGGAGCTTCGTCGCCGGTTGAACGAACATGCTGCATCGCTCATCAAAGATGAAGACCTACAGCCGGTTCTTCATGTTGATCTTGAGTTACCAGCGAGCGCCTTAACGCTTCAGTTTGCTCAGGAGCTTTCCGCGCTTGAGCCTTATG
>DATHJK010000615.1:0-3674 GCA_035316225.1 Pyrinomonadaceae bacterium | reverse complement strand
ATCGCCCACCGCGACACCGCGCAACAGCGTGGCCGCCTGCTGGCAGAGAAGATGAAGCAACTTATCCCCCGGCAACTTTTTGAAGTTCCCATTCAAGCAGCAATCGGCAACAAGGTCATCGCGCGCGAAACCGTCAAAGCTCTGGGCAAAAACGTTCTAGCCAAATGCTACGGCGGCGACATCACGCGCAAGCGCAAGCTTCTTGAAAAACAGAAAGAGGGCAAGAAGCGCATGAAGAAGGTCGGGCGCGTTGAGATTCCGCAAGAAGCCTTTTTAGCTGTGCTGAAAGTTAATGAGTGAGCAGAAGCCAGAATGCAAGAAGGAATATGCAAATAGCCACGAAGGGTATGAGAAGCTTTTGAGGAACCCATCCACTAAAAGGCGTTTAGAGAAATGCTGACATTTGAAGAAAAACAGATCGCACAACTGCCGATTATCAGCGACCCGGAAATTCTGAGCGGTGCAACAGTGTTTCGTGGAACGCGCGTGCCTGTGGCAGCATTGTTAGACAACCTCGCGGCAGGACTCACGCTGGATGAATTTCTTGACAACTTTCCGACAGTCACGCGCGAGCAAGCGGTTCAAGTCTTAGAGTTCTCCAAAGACACCCTCATGCGCTTGGGAGCTACGACGCATGAAGATACTGCTTGATGAATGTACGCCCCGCATTGTGAAGAAACGATTGCCGAGTCTTAATATATGTACGGCGCAGGAGATGGGTTGGGCGGGATGGAAGAACGGGGAGTTGCTGGCTGCGGCTGAAGAGCAGTTTGATGTCTTCATTACTACCGATCAGAATTTACGATATCAACAGAATCTTACAATGCGAAGGCTCGCAATAATCCTGCTACCGAGCAATCAAGTGGCAGTCGTCGAGAAGTTGGTTTCCTCTATTGAAGAGGTGCTGGCGAAAATTCAGGTCGGAGGCTTTATTGAGATTCCATTGCTCTGAAAGTCTTTTGAAATAGTTTGAGGAGAATTTTTAATGAAGCGACTCCCTCTTGTTCTGTCCCTTCTTCTTATTTCCCTTCCCATCTTCGCGCAGCACAGGCACCAGATGCCTGCGAATCCGCGCCCCGTCGTGTTGATGACGGGCATTGGCGAGAATCATCACCCGGTCTCTACGCGGAATGCGGAGGCGCAGAGATTTTTCGATCAAGGTTTGTTGCTGATCTATGCGTTCAATCACGATGAAGCTGTGCGCTCGTTTAAGCGCGCGGCCGAGTTTGACCAGAATCTTGCTATGGCCCACTGGGGCGTGGCGCTCGCTCTGGGGCCTAATATAAATCTGGACGTTGACCCGGATAGAGAACGAGCGGCTTATGAAGAGACGCAGAAAGCTATGTCGCTTCTTTCGCATGCCTCCGAAGAAGAGCGCGCTTACATAGAGGCTCTGGCGAAAAGGTATTCAATCGAGCCGCAGGCAGACCTTAAGAAGCTTGCTGTTGATTACAAGAACGCCATGGGCGAAGTGATGCGCCGCTACCCGGATGATACGGATGCGGCGACGCTTTACGCAGAGAGCGCTATGGATTTGCGCCCGTGGAAATTGTGGAACCCGGACGGTTCTGCGGCGGAAGGGACGGATGAGATTATTGCTGTTCTGGAGTCCGTTCTTAAACGCAACCCGAATCACGTTGGAGCTAATCACTACTACATTCACGCGGTCGAAGCTTCGCCTCATCCCGAGCGCGGGTTGACGAGCGCTGGCGTTTTGCGCAGGAACATCACAGCCGCAGGGCATCTGGTTCACATGCCGGGACACATATACATGCGCGTGGGCGATTACGCGGCTGTTGCGGATGTGAACGAGCACGCCGCAACGGTTGATCGCGCTTATCTTCAGAGCACAGGAGTTCAGGGAATTTACGGCGCGGGCTACTACAGCCACAACCTGCATTTCCTTGTCGTAGCCTATAGCATGATGGGTGATTACAGGGATGCGCGTCGCGCTATTGACCAGTTGGATGCTAACGTCGCGCCTTACATGCGAAACCTGCCGCCTCTGGAAGGCTTTTTTGCGAACAAGCCTATGGTGCTGGTGCGCTTTCGACGCTGGGATGAAATCCTGAGAGCGCCTGCTATTTATCCTGCGACGACGCCGACATCGAATGCCATGTGGCACTGGGCGCGCGGGATGGCGCTGGCCTCTACGGGACAGATTGAGAGAGCTAGAGTTGAGTTGAGATTGTTGCTAGGGGCTGCGTCGCACATGCCTGCGGACGCGCAGTGGGGATTAAATAAATTATCGGACATTTTGGAGATCGCCTCGAATGTTCTGAACGCGCGCATAGCCAGCGCGCAGCGCAACTACCAGATGGCCGTGCAATTTTTGCAAAAGGCGGTGCAGACGGAAGACGCTCTCGCATACGACGAGCCGCCCGCGTGGTATCTGCCTTCGCGCGAAAGTCTGGGCGCAGTGATGATGCTGAGCGGGCAATACGCCGAAGCCGAAAAAGTTTTCCGCGAAGACCTTATCAGAAACCCGCACAGCGGGCGCTCGCTCTTCGGCCTGATGCAAAGCCTGAAAGCGCAGAACAAGCAACAAGAGGCACAGGCCGCCGAAACCGAATTTACGAACGCATGGAAGCGCGCAGACACGCAGCTTAAGATTGAAGAAATGTGAAAATAAAGGAATCAGAATCCAGAAGTCAGTAGCCAGAATAAGTACGGTTGAGATTGTAGCTCAAGACTATTCTCAGGCTCTCAACCTTAAAGGCTCATCGAACATTCCAGCTTCTGGATTCTGACTCCTGACTACTCTGCTCTTATGCATATCACTCGCGTCGAATTAGAGAACGTAAAATCTTACGCGCACGCTGTTTTTCATTTCGGGCGCGGTACAACCGCGATTACAGGTGAGAACGGCGCTGGCAAGACTACTATTCTGGAAGCAATCGCGTGGGCGCTCTTTGACAAGCTGGATTATAAGAAAGAAGACTTTCTTAGGCGCGGCGCTAAGAAGGGGAGCGTGCGCGTGTCGTTTGAAACCTCGCCTGAAGTGGATGGACGCCAGTATCTCGTTTATAGAGACACAGGGCAGGGCTATTACATTTTCGATCCGGGACTGAACCTGAAGATTGCGGAAAAGAAGTTAGATGTCTCTGCCAAGCTTAGCCAGCTTCTAGGCATAGAGGCGGGCACGGATGTCGAGGCGCTCTTCCGCTCGGCCATAGGCGTTTCGCAGGGCACTTTCACGGCAGACTTCCTGCGCGCTGCGGCTCAACGCAAAGCTGCTTTTGATCGCCTGCTCAAAGTCGAAGAGTACCGCGAGGGCGCTGAGCGTCTGCGCGACACTATCAAGCTCATTGACGATAAGAGAACGGAGGTTCTTGTTCGCATAGCCAGCGCAGAAGGCGAACTGGCGCGCTACGACGAGCGCGTGGCAGAGCAAAAGGAAGTGAGCGCGCTTGTCAAAGCGATGGGGGAAACGCTCGATGAGTTGAAAAAAGAGATTTCAAAACGCGAGCGAATTGTTGGGGAGATGGACAGGGCGGAGCTTTTCCTGAACGAAGCGCGCTCGCGTGCCGACAGGCTTGAGGTCGAGCGTGATGCCGCAGCGCGTCGCGCCCGCGACGTGCGAGCAGAGCGAGACGTGGCGGCGGCGGCGCTCGACCTCAAGCCTATCGGCACGCGAGCGCGCTTCGTTCAGGAAAAGCTCCGCCCTATCCATC
>DATHJK010000614.1:0-10209 GCA_035316225.1 Pyrinomonadaceae bacterium | reverse complement strand
CCCATGTCGAACGCCTCGTCAATAGTTCCGAAGAGAACCTGATCGAACTTGTTCGGGTAGGTCAAAAGTTCGTTGTGATTAATCTTAACGATGAAGGGAATCCTGTGCGCGTACTTTCTTGAGACGACGCCGAGCACGCCGAAGGTGGAAGCGACGGCATTGCAGCCTCCTTCAATCGCCAGGCGGACGATGTTATCGGGATCGAAATATTGCGGGTTCGGAGCGAACGACGCGCCCGCAGAGTGCTCTATGCCCTGGTCAACCGGAAGTATGGAGAGATAGCCTGTACCGGCCAGCCTGCCGTTATTGAAGAGTGATTGCATCGAACGAAGCACACGCGGGTTTCTGTCCGATTGCGCCCAAACGCGATCAACGAAGTCCGGGCCGGGAACTTGAATAACATCCTTCGATATGGTCTGCGAAGTGTGATCGAGAAGAGTGCGAGCGTCCGCGCCCAGCATCTCTTCTATGCGCCCAATGGTGTCCGCGCGTTTCAGTTCAGTAGCCATTTCGTAAAACTCCTCCTGCGTAAAATAGACGGCGAAAGACGCGAAATTCCGGGATTGTTCTTGCTACAGAGTATAGCAAAAGCAGGACGGAAGGCGGAAGCAGGGGAAGAGCAAGTATGAGTCAGGAAGAATGAAGGATGAAAGGGTAGCTATCGGAGCGGAGTGGCTGTTCTTTACGCCTTCGGCGCTCACCCTTTCGTCCTGCTTTTCAGCCGCCCGGACACGTAAAATCCCCCATCGCCCGGTTGTCAGGACAAGCTCGCATTGAGTCCTCAGCGTAGTTCGGCCAGACTAAAAACAGTTCTGTAATAAGCCGCTTTTCACCTGTGAAAATTTTCGTTTGCGAAAGCAACCGGAGCGAATCTTGAAGCAACTAATTCAGTCCCGACCGGCAGCCGGACACTTCAGAGAGTCATCTGTAGTCACTCACGAACAAGGGTAGTATCCGCAAATTTTTCTGCAAGGCGCTCGAATCTGTGACGCTGCTCGCAGACGAGTATAATTAAGGTCATCGTTTTCCGCGCGTACTCAAAACGGCATTGTAGTAAGGACAAGCCTGGCGCGTTACCTCTATAGAAGCTCTTCGCCGAGCTTAACCGAAAGGAAATCAATTCATGTTTCTCCCTCGTTTTTTGCCCACGCTCTTTTTAACACTTGTGTGCCTGCTCGTTCTCTCAACTCCGCTGGCGCTCGCAGACGATAATGACTGGAAGCCGGTTGACCCGGCTGAACTATCTTCGACCACGCCGGTCGTAGAGCCTAATGCAGACGCCGAAGCTATCTTCTGGGAAGTCAGAATGGACGACAGCCAGACGGAAGACCTTATCTTCAAGCACTACATTCGCATCAAGGTTTTCACGGAGCGCGGGCGCGAGGCTCAAAGCAAGGTTGACATCCCGTTCGGGAAAATCTCTCATTACAAGATCAGGATCGAAGACATCGCCGCCCGCACCATCCGACCCGACGGGACGATCATAGAGTTGAAGAAGAGCGATATATTCGAGCGCACTATAGTCAAAGCGAATGGCGTGAAAATTAAGGCCAAATCGTTTGCGATGCCGGGGGTAGAGCCGGGTTCTATCATTGAGTATCGCTGGCGCGAGGTGCGCGAAAACCAGTCGGCCAACAACGTTCGCCTTGAATTCCAGCGCGACATCCCCGTGCGCAGCGTCAAGTATTACCTCAAGCCCTTTGCAAACGGAGAGACGATGCGCGTGCAGACCTTCCACGGCAATAGCCCCGAACTCGTCAAGGAGAGGAACGGCTTTTACAGCGTCACCATGACGAACATGAAGCCGGTTCACGAGGAGCCGAACATGCCGCCGGAGGATCAGGTAAAGACATGGATGCTCCTTTACTACACGCCCATACCGACATCCAACCCGGCCATCTACTGGGGGCTTGTCTCCAAGGCTTTCGACGAGATCATTAAACCTTTGATGAAGGCTGACGACCGCGTGAAGCAAACTGCGGCAACCGCAATCGGCGACGCTACAACGCCGGAGCAGAAGCTTCAAAGGCTCTACGAGTACGTGCGAGCGAATGTCAAAAACACGAGCGACGATGCTTCCGGACTGACCGCGGAAGACCGCTTGAAGCTGAAGTCCAACAAGTCGCCTTCCGACACCATCAAGCGCGGGCAGGGCACAGGACAGGACATTGATCTATTGTTCGGCGCGCTGGCAAAGGCCGCAGGCTTCGACGTGCGCGTCGCGCTCGCCCCTGACCGCAACCAGATATTCTTCAGTCCTGAATTCTCTAACCTCTACTTCGTGGAACCCTCCAGCGTCGCCGTCAAGGTCGGCGATGTATGGCGCTTCTTCAACCCCGGCTATAACCTGCTCCCCTTCGGGATGCTGCGCTGGCAGGAAGAGGGTGAAGAGACGCTGCTCGTAGGCGAATCAGGCGCGCTGTGGGTGAAGACGCCCATGTCGCCGCCCGAACTCTCTCGCGTTACGCGCAAGGCGAAACTGCGTCTACTGGAAGACGGCACGCTCGAAGGCGACGTTCGCATGGAGTACACGGGGCATCTTGCAATAGAGAAGAAGGAAGAAAACGACGAAGATTCGCCGCAGCAGCGCGAAGATACCTTGCGCGAGATGATAAAGTCCCACATGAGCACAGCGGAACTCTCGAACATTCAGATAGAGAATGTCACAGACCCCGCTAAGCCTTTCGTCTATGCATTCCATATACGTGTTCCCGGCTACGCGCAAAAAACGGGCAGGCGCCTTTTCCTGCAACCTGCATTCTTCCAGCACGGATTCGGCGCGCTTTTCCAGACCAGCGACCGCACGTATCCAGTCTACTTTCACTTCCCCTGGTCTGAAGACGATAACGTAGAGATAGAACTGCCGGGCGGTTATGCGCTGGATCACGCGGAAGCGCCCGCGCCAATGTCGGCGGGCAACGTCAGCGCCTACAACGTGAAGATTCAGGTGGCGGACGAGCACACGATTCTTTACCACCGCACGTTCTTCTTCGGTGGAGGCGAGAGCATATTGTTCCCGACCACGACCTACAGCGCAATCAAGCAGGTGTTCGACGCAGTTCATACCAGCGACGAGCACACGCTCGCGCTCAGGCAGGGCGCGACGGCTTCCAATTAAGCTAATCACGTGTGACGAGGGAGAGAGATTGCAGTCTCTCTCCCTCGGATTGCCGAAGCGCGCCGTAAAGAGAGCATTAAAGCAGAAAGAAAGTAATGAATATGCTGAAGAGATTAATCGGCTGCACCTTTTTTCTACTCCTGTTGAGCGTGCCTGCGCTGGCCGGAAGCGATGAAGCCCCGCTGTGGCTGCGCGACGCAGCGGCGCAGAACGCGCCCGCTTACGACCGACAGGTGCGCGCGGTCGTCCTGCGCAGAGAGCAGAACGTGACCGTTAGCGAGGACGGGCACATCGTCACGACGACGCTTTACGCCGTGCGCCTTCTCACCAGAGAGGGACGCGAGTATGCGCGAGCCATCGTTCCTTATCTCACAGAGACAGGAAAGGTGCGCGAGCTTAATGCGTGGCTCATCAGGCCGGGCGGAGCGGTCAAGCACTACGGCAGCGATAACGTTACGGACGCCATCTCTGACCCAAACGACGTTTATAACGAGTTGCGTGTTAAGGTTATCTCGGCGGCCAGTGATGCGGACGCCGGGATGGTCTTCGGCTACCAGTCCGTAACAGAAGAGCGCTCCGTATTCGGCTACGACGACTGGAACTTTCAGGATCGCTTGCCTACACTCGCCGCGCGCTACACTGTGAATCTTCCTTCAGGGTGGAGCGCTCAGAGCGTCACCTTCAATCACTCGAAGGTAGAGCCTGCGGTGAGCGGAACGAGCTACAGTTGGGAGTTGGATAACTTGCCTCCCATCGCAGAAGAGCCTGCGAGTCCGGAGGTGACGAACCTTGCGCCTCGCCTCGCGGTAAGCTACGTGCCCGCGCAGGGCGCAAACACGCCGCTAAAAACTTTCAGCAACTGGGTGGACGTATCGCGCTGGCTGAGCGAGTTACATGACCCACAGGCTGCGTCGAATGATGCGCTAATAGCAAAGGCGCGCGAGTTGACTGCAAATTCTCACACGGAGCTTGAGCGCATTCAGGCCATAGGCCGCTACGTGCAGCATCTTCAGTACATCTCTATTGACATAGGTGTAGGGCGCGGCGGCGGCCTTCGCCCGCACGCTGCTACGGAAGTCTTCGCCAAGTCCTACGGTGACTGCAAAGATAAAGCGAACCTGATGCGCGCCATGCTCAAGGCCGTAGGCATCACGGCCTACACGATGGCAATCTACCTTGGCGACCCTACATACGTGCGCGAAGAGTGGGCTTCGCCCAGCCAGTTCAATCACTGCATCGTTGCCATCAAGGTTGGAGACGAGACGCAAGCTGCAACAGTGGTTCAGCATCCGAAGCTTGGTCGCCTGTTGATATTCGACGCGACGGACGATGCTACTCCCGTAGGCGATCTGCCGCAGGAGGAGCAGAACAGTCTTGCGCTTTTGATAGCCGGAGACCAGGGCGCGCTTTTAAGGATGCCCGTGACCCCGCCTGAATCCAACCGCCTTGAGCGGCAGGCAGAGATGACGCTAAACGGCGACGGCTCTATGAGCGCGAGCGTTCACGAGCGGTTCGCGGGTCAATCCGCCGTCAGCGCTCGTCGTGAGTTCCGCGCTCTGTCGCGCCCACAATACAACCAGAGGATTGAAGAGTGGATTACGCATGGCGTTCAGGGTGCCAGGCTCTCCAGGATAGAGCCTACGGATCAGATTAACGAAAACCGCTTTGCGCTCGATGTTGATTTCAATTCGCTCGCCTACGCGCAACTGATGCAGAACCGTCTGCTGATCTTCAAGCCCGCGATAGTGTCGCGTCATGACTCGCTTGTTCTAACGGAAGCGTCTCGCCGCCAGCCGGTCGTGCTTGGGCCTTACGCGCTCACTGAAACGGTTCGCGTCCATCTTCCTGCAAACTTCGATGTGGACGAACTGCCTGATCCTTTGAAACTGGACGCGCCGTTCGGCTCCTACGCGGCCAGCTACGAAGTAAAGGGCGACCAACTGGTCTTCACGCGCACGATGACCTTGCGCGCGGCTACTATCCCGCCGGAGCAGTACGCGACGGTGCGAGGGTTCTTTGAAAGAATTCTCGCCACAGAGCAAGCTCCAGTCGTTCTGGCGAGAAGATAGGTTTCGAGCTTCAGGGTTGAAGTTGAGAAATGCTTTTAACTTGAGCCTGGGAACTTGATTTAGAGAGAGATGAAAAGGCCACGCTGCCGTAGAGTAAGCGTGGCCTTTTTCGTTTTGAATCGAGAGCGGATGAGATAATATCTTCCGTCAAATGAAGACCAAATTTTTACTTTACGGCGCGAACGGTTACACGGGCACGCTCGTCGCTCGCATGGCCGCAGAGCGCAATCTCAAACCTATCTTAGCGGGGCGAGACCCGCGCAAAGTGGGCGAGTTGGCCCAAAAGCTGGGATTCGAGCATCGCGCATTTTCTCTTGAAGATGCGGCGGCCATCGGTGCGGCGCTCGCAGACGTTGCGGTCGTGTTGCACTGCGCCGGGCCTTTCTCGCGCACGTCCAAGCCTATGGCGGACGCTTGCCTGGCTACGAGCACGCACTACCTGGACATTACGGGCGAAGCTACTGTGTTTGAATCGCTGCACGCGCGCGATGCGGAAGCAAAGAGCGCGGGCGTGATGTTATTGCCGGGGGCAGGCTTCGATGTCGTTCCTTCAGACTGTCTGGCCGCGCACCTCAAGCGTCGGCTCTCTTCCGCCACGCATCTGGCGTTAGCCATTCGCGGCCTCACCAGAATCTCACACGGCACGGCGACCACTATGGTCGAGAACATTCATCGCGGCGGCCTTGTTCGCCGCAACGGAAAACTCACCCCAGTGCCAGCCGCATGGAAGACACGCGAGATTGATTACGGCGACGGTCGCGCGCGTGCGGCGGTAACGATTCCCTGGGGCGATGTCGTCACGGCCTACTACAGCACAGGGATTCCGAACATAGAAGTCTACAGTGCGCTACCTTCATCGGTGCGCTCGATGATGAAAGCAAGCCGCATCGTAGGCCCTCTTTTAGCCTCCAAGCCTGTTCAGCGATTTCTAAAAAAACGCATCAAGGCGCAGCCCGCTGGCCCAAGCGACGAAGAGCGCGAACGAGGCGCAAGCTTCCTGTGGGGGGAAGTCAAAGACGATGCTGGCAATCGCGCAGTATCCCGGCTGCGCACGCCGGAAGGCTACACGCTCACGGCATTGACGGCGCTTGCAATTGTAGAACGAGTGCTGGCGGGAGAATTTTCCGCAGGCTATCAAACGCCCTCTCTGGCCTACGGCGCAGATTTCATCTTGCAGATAGAAGGCGTCACGCGCGAAGACTTGTAATGACAATTGAGAAGGCGAGTATTCGCGTTAGCGCGAGAGCCTTCATTCTGGTTTGCGCGTCGCAATCTTACTTGCTGTTGCTCACCTTCAGCGTCTCTTCACGAAACGCCTCGCGCATGCGTATGGAGACGCTGCCGACCGCGAAGCTGTAGCGGCGGAAGTCGAACATGGTCACGAGCGCGACGCCAAGCTCTGCGGAGGTGAGAAAGATTTCGTCTGCATCCGCTAGCTGAGACAACTCATACGCGCCTTCAATAATGGGGAAGGATAGATCGCCTGCTATAGATATGGCGTGCGCGCGCGTTACGCCCGGTACAGCGCCCGTCTGAAGCGCAGGCGTATGCAGCGTGCCGTGCGTGACCCAGAAGATGTTAGACGCTATGCCTGAGACCACTTCGCCCTGCTCGTTCATCACTACGGCTTCATCAAAATCGCGCGAGCGCACCTCTTCGAGCGCCATCACGCGCTCAAGATAGTTGATGCTCTTGACTCCGGCGAGCGGCGACATGGAATTCAGGCGAAAAGGCGAGACCGTTATGGCAAGGCCGTCTTCGCGGGCGGTGTGCGCTTCGGCTGTGAAAATCAGCAGGTCTGTCTTCGCTCTTTCGCTTCCCTCTATCTTCCACGCGCCGCCCTCCGAGTTTCTCAGAAGCATTATGCGCGCACGGCAGTCGCTCGCGCCGTTCGCCTTAATCAACTTCTTCAAGGATGCGAGCACTCTCGCTTCGTTCACATCGCCTGGGTCAACTCCGGCGCGCTCGGCGTGATTCACAAGGCGCTGCCAGTGGTAAGGCCAAAGGAACGGGCGGCTTTTGTAAACGGCTACGGTCGTGAAGACGCCGCGCCCGTATAGAGACGTAGCGGAGCAGGCAGGCAGGCAGGCTGCGTCCGATTTGAGCAGCCTGTGATTGTAGATGATGTGCGCGTGCATCTCTGGCTAGATTGCGGACGGGCGGATTTCGGATTGCGAATTTGAAGAACGATTGAAATTGAATTAACAGCTTCTGTTTTAAGCCTGCTTTTCAATCCGCATTCCGCATTCCGTAATTGGTACGGTTACCAGCGCCGCTGGAATAGATTGTAAAGACCCATGCCCCAATCAACGAAGGAGCGCACCTCTGTGGGCGGGACGCGGTAGTTCTGGCGATAGAAAAATATCTGGTTGCCGCCGCCGTCAGTGTGCAATCCCTGGTTGCTTTCGTAGTAGGCGATAATCTGGTTGTTGAATGCCTGTCGAATAGCCTGCTCGTCCGGCCCTCGAAGCAGATATTTTTTCGAGAAGGTAGGGTACTGTTCAAAATCTATGTCCTGGTAACCGAACGCCGTAGCTAATTTCGTAAACAAGCCTTCAGGACTCAGCGTGAATGATGGAAGAGCGAGACGAGGCGACTCGAAATAGACGACCGACTGGTAGAAAGTCTGCTGGTTCCTACCGTAGCCAACGGTGAATACGTAATCGAAGAGCGATACGCGCGCATCATTCATCTGACCGTAAATCATGTTCAGTATCTTCTTCGAGTGACCGCGACCGAAGAGTTGAAACTGTTCCAGGTAGGGAATGGCGTTCATGGCCGCGTTGGGCAGAAACCCCCAGTTCATCTGCTGCGCCGCCAACTGCATCGCCAGCATGCGCTCCTTAGCCTTCTTCTTCATGTAGAGTCCGACGAGGACTACGAAGATGATGATAACGGCGAAGATAAGAATCGGAATAAGTACGGCCATAAGTTTATCCTTTCGTGAATCGTGAATCGTGAACAGAAGAGAACGGTGATAGATTATATGAAAACAACTTTTTCTTATCACCACATTACGGCTTTTCTCTATTCACGATTTACGCGCTTTCCTAAATCACGCCCATCTGCTTGTACATGGTGAAAAAATCGAAGTTGTTCCAGCCCTCCACAATCTTGCCGTCTTTCACGCGGATGATAGAGATGCCCGTTATCTCTATGGGCTTGTGAGTCGCGGCGTAGCCCAGACTCTCTCCTGTGTGTTTGGCGCGGACACGACAGCGCGCAGCTATCTTGTCGCCTTCGGCGATGGTGTCTTCGACGATCACGATGATGTCTGGAAAGGCTTCGCGAAACTTCTGGTGAAAAGCTTTGAAGCCAGCGGGGCCGCGCAATGGCTGACCGCTTTCGTCCGAGAGGCCGTGAGCCAGCCCGTCTTCGGCGAACATTTCGTCAATCGCATCGGTGCGACCTTTGTTCCAGACCTCTTCAAACCAGCGATGAAGCAACGCTCTGTTTTCTTCAGACATATCATCCTCTCTTTCACTCATTTCAACGTGGAGTTAAGCGTATCCGGTCTATGATTCACTACAGCAGGCCAGAGAGAGCGCAGAGATAACACAGAGGATTTCAAATCACAAATCTGAAATCTCAAATTAAAGATAACGAAAACTTCTCTGCGCAATCTCCGTGTACTTTGTGTCTGCGGCGGTGAGTCTCACTCTAATTACACTCAACTGCAATTAACCAGAAGCCAACCCATAAATAGTTGCAGCATCATTTTGAGCCAATGTTTATGCGGCTCCCGGCAACACCGAGCTATTTATGAGATGAATTCTAATCGCTCTCTTACTCTGCGCCAGCCGCCAATACTTCCGCTTGCACCCTGTTTCCCAGAGAGTTGCGCCAAGCATATTCGAGTTCATGGATACTTACGTTGATGACTTCTTCGCCGCCGACTCTGATTCGCAGGCGGTCTGCGCTCACACGCCCTATGATAGCGAAGGCGCATCCTGTGTCAGATGCTATCTCTTCGATTGCGCCGCGATTTGATTCGCCAAAGCTTATGACGATGCGCGAGGGAGTTTCGCTGTAGAGTTGCACGTTTGCGTTAAGAGAGTCTGCGAGATTTATTTCCGCACCTGAAGCAGGGCGGGTGAGAGATGAGAAGCATGACTCAGCCAGATTAACTGCCAATCCGCCGTCGGAGCAGTCGTGCGCGGAATGAAGTAAACTCAGGCTGGCCGCGCGCAAGATTGTTTCATGTAGAGCGCGCTCTTCTTCAAGATTGATTGCGGGCACGCGACCCGCGCGTATCATCTCTTCGACGGTGCGCCCTTCAATCGTCGCGGCATACTCGCTCGCGTGCATGTCGTCGCGTGTTGGGCCAAGCATGGCAATCATGTCGCCTTCGACCTTGAAACCGTGCTGAATTACGCGGCGCACGTCTTCCACGATTCCGACCATGCCGATGACCGGCGTGGGATGAATGCCGCGCCCTTCGGTCTCGTTGTAGAAAGAGACGTTGCCGGAAACCACAGGGGTCGAGAAGGCGCGGCAAGCCTCGCTCATCCCGTCAATCACTTCCGAAAAAGACCACATCACTTCCGGTCTTTCAGGCGAAGCGAAGTTCAGACAGTTCGTTATCGCAACGGGGCGCGCGCCCACGCACACTACGTTTCGCGCCGCTTCCGCTACAATTAATTTCGCGCCCTCGCGCGGGTTCACTGCGCAATAGCGACCGTTCCCGTCCAGACACATCGCAAGCGCACGGCGCGTCTCCTTTATTCTCAACACAGCCGCGTCTGCGCCCGGCAGCACAACCGTGTTCGTGCGCACCATGTGATCGTACTGTCGGAAGACCCACTCCTTCGACGCTATGTTCGTAGAGGAGAGAAGACGTAGCAGAACTTCATTTGAGAGTCCGGAGTCTGGAGTCTGGAGTCTGGAGTCCGGTTGATTTTCGATTTCAGATTCTGGATTTTGGATTGTCCCGGTTTCATCCTGAGAGTTGTCGTTAGAAACCTCTGACTCCAGACTATCAGTTCCAGACTCCGGACTCTTCTTCATCGGTCGCTCGTAGCG
>DATHJK010000613.1:0-7475 GCA_035316225.1 Pyrinomonadaceae bacterium | reverse complement strand
CCCATGATTGCTGTTTATCTGTGGCCCGAAATCAAAAGGCTTCTATATGAAGAGAACTTAATTCAAATCGGATGCCGCATGGTAGCCCGCACAGGGGATGAAAGGCAAGGCGAAGAGCGAAAGAAGGAGAAAGGAAGAGGGTAAAAGGTGAAATGGGGAGAGGGAAAGTGGAGCGAATTCTCGTGAGTGCGGCTCTCCCTTTTACCCTCTTAACCTTTTCACTCGTTACCCCGTGTCCCTTTCTTTCCTCTTTACCTTGCTTTTCACACCATAGCAGGGTATCGTTCAGCCCCGTGAATAGCACGGAGTCAAGCTTCAGCACGCGCGCCGTCGCCGTCATACCAGCCCGATTCGCCTCTTCAAGACTCCCAGGTAAACCCCTTCTGGACATTGCTGGCCGCCCTATGATTCTGTGGGTGGTGGAGCGCGCTCTGACCGCGCGTAACATCGAGCGCGCAATCGTCGCTACAGATGATGAGCGGATTCTTGAAACTGTACTCGGCGCTGGTTTTGAGGCCATGATGACCGCTAGAGAGCACGCAACGGGCAGCGACCGCCTCGCTGAAGTAGCCGCAGTGCTTGATGACGCAGAAATAATCGTCAACGTTCAGGGCGATGAGCCGCTAATCGCGCCGCACACCATTGAGCGCGCGGTGGACGAGCTTGCCAATGACGACGAGGCTATGATCGTGACTACGTGTGAAGAGATAAGGGAAGCGGAGGATGTTCTGAAGCCAGACGTGGTTAAAGTTGTGAAAGACAGAGCCGGGCGGGCGCTCTACTTTTCGCGTCTTCCCATCCCGCACCTGCGCAATGAGGTTCGAGAGCACGGCACGCTCCGGCGCGCTCTTGAACAGAATCCGGCTCTCATCAAAAAATTTCGCAAGCACACGGGGCTTTACGCATACCGGCGCGCAGCGCTTCTGGAATTTACATCATGGCCGCAATCGGAATTGGAGCGGCTTGAGTCTCTGGAACAGTTGCGCGCGATGGAAAGAGGAATCATCATCAAGGTGATAGAGGTTGACGAGCCTTCGATTGGCGTTGACACGCAGGAAGATTTGGAGCGTGTCAGGGCTATGTGCGAAAAGATAGCAGGTAATTTGGAGAAGTAGAATGAACGACTGGATAGGCTTAGGCATTATTGTTGTAGTCCTCTTTCTCATAATCTATTTAATCACGCGCCCCGAAAAACCTATCTCGCAGGAAGAGTATGAAAAGCGCGTGAGCGAGGTGCCGGGGCTTCTGGGTGCGGGAGTGATGAGCATTCAGAAAATTATTGACCCGGCAGCCGGGCGAGCCGTAATAGTCGTAGAGGACATGAACGCAGGCCATTACGACGGCGAGCAGGAATCCGGCGACGACGAAGAAGAGCATGAGGCAAAGGGCAAAAGCAGCGAAGAGATTCCATCCTGACTTTTGCCCTCAATTTTTTACCTTCTAATTTTCTTAGAGGTGAGCGATGCCGAAATATATTTTCGTAACGGGCGGCGTGGTTTCAAGTCTTGGCAAGGGACTGGCCGCCTCCTCAATCGGGTGCCTGCTTGAAGCAAGGGGCTTGCGCGTCGCGCTCATCAAGCTCGACCCGTACATAAACGTTGACCCCGGAACGATGTCGCCCTTTCAGCACGGCGAGGTCTTCGTCACTGACGACGGCGCAGAAACCGATCTGGATTTAGGCCACTACGAAAGATTCACGCACGCTCATCTCTCGCAGGCAAACAACTGGACTACGGGCAGAATCTATCTTTCGGTGATTGAGAAAGAGCGACGCGGAGATTATCTGGGCAAGACCATTCAGGTCATCCCGCATATCACTAACGAAATCAAACGGGCTGTTCGTGCTGTTGCCGAACAAAATAGATCAGACGTGGTGATTGTAGAGATTGGCGGCACGGTCGGCGACATTGAATCGCTCCCGTTCCTTGAAGCCATTCGCCAGATGGGGAACGAAGAGGGCGCGGGCAACGCAGTATTCATTCACGTGACGCTTGTTCCGTACATCGCAGCCGCAGGGGAACTGAAGACGAAGCCGACGCAGCATTCCGTGCGCGAGTTGATGCAGATTGGAATCTCGCCGGATATTCTACTGTGCCGCTCTGATCGCCCGCTCTCGCGCGAACTGCGTTCAAAGATTGCGCTCTTCTGCAACGTCAAAGAACCAGCCGTTATCACAGCCCTCGATGTCGGCACTATCTACGAAGTCCCGCTAGCCTTCCACGAACAGGGGCTGGATCATCTAATCATCTCGTCCCTAAATCTTAACGAGTCGGCAGCGCACTCGGATTTGATGCGCTGGCGCGAGCTTGTCGCTACAATCAAAGAGCCTGGGGCGGGAGAAACATCAATCGCTATTGTCGGAAAGTACGTGGAGCTTGAAGATTCTTATAAATCTCTGCGCGAGGCGCTGACGCACGGCGGCGTCGCCAACAACTTGCGGGTTGGTATCCGTTGGATAGAATCGGAAGAGTTGATGGATGATGATTACGAAGCCCGTCTGCGCGATTTTGATGCGATACTCGTTCCGGGCGGGTTTGGAAAGCGTGGGGTCGAAGGGATGATACGCGCCATTAACTACGCGCGAAAATCCAGAACGCCATATTTCGGCATCTGTCTGGGAATGCAGACGGCGTGCATCGAATACGCGCGCAACGTTTGCGGGCTGCGCGACGCCGATTCCACAGAGTTCGACGAGAGCACGCCTTATCCTGTGATATTCAAGCTGCGCGATCTGGTCGCAGTTGAAGAGATGGGCGGGACTATGAGGCTGGGCGCTTGGCCATGTGAGTTGGCCGAAGATTCGCTTGCGCGTGAAGTCTACGGCGGCTCGGAAGTGATACAGGAGCGCCACCGCCACCGCTACGAGTTCAACCCGGAATTCAGGGAAACACTTGAGCGCGCGGGCTTACGTTTTAGCGGAGTTTCGCCCGACGGAAAGTTCGTAGAAATTATAGAACTTCCTGTAGATATGCATCCGTGGTTTCTGGGTTGTCAATTTCACCCGGAGTACAAATCAAAACCTTTGGACGCGCACCCGCTATTCGCATCATTCGTCCGAGCAGCTTTTGTGAATCGCCAGCGCAACGAGATGCTCACAGAAAAGAGCGCAACGGTAGAGACCCTAGCGCGCGAGCGCGCGGGCGTTGCCGGAGATGATTAAAGGAAAGGAGTCCCACAGAGAAGATGGAAGAGCTTGAGACCTCACGTTTGCGCCTACGCAAATTCAATCTTGAAGACCTTGATACGCTGGGGCGGATTGTAAGCGACCCCGAAGTGATGAAGTACATAGGAGTCGGCGGAGCGCGTGATCTTCAAAGCGCTGAAAAGACGATCAAGACGATATGCTCGCACTGGGATAAGTATGGTTTCGGAATCTGGGCTGTTGAAGAGAAGGCAAGCGGAAAGCTTATAGGCTGGTGCGGGCTTCAGCATCTTGATAAAACGCCCGTAGTAGAAGTGGCTTATCTTCTGGATAGCCCCTACTGGCGACAAGGGTTAGCCACAGAAGCGGCGCGAGCGGCGCTTCGTTATGGCTTTGAAAATCTCGAAGTTGACCACATTGTCGCGGTCGCTCGTCCCGAAAACGTAGGCTCATATCGTGTCATGGAGAAGCTGGGAATGCAGTACGAGCGCGCGGCGCAGTTTTACGGCGTTGAAGTGGTCTATTACGCAATAAAAAGAGAAGAGTTTTACGAAGTCTCCTCGCGTTGACTCTCAACAAAGTTTAGTCGAAGATGTTTTTCAGAGAAGGCTCCCAAGCGTTTGTATGCTTCAATGTCCAACATGCGGTCGGCGATATTCGGATGACTTGCAGATGTGCCCGGAAGACGGCTCGCTCTTGCAGGCCGATTCGACCGTAGCGACTGCAATACCGTCCGACCCCATGGTCGGGCGAACCTTCGACGAAAAGTACAGGCTGGATGAGCGCCTGGGCGTCGGAGGCATGGGCACAGTCTATCGCGCGACGCACCTTCTTATTGATCGCCCCGTCGCAGTTAAAGTTTTGAACCCGCGCTTCGTGGAAGACGAGGCTGCAAAACAGCGCTTTCGCAGAGAGGCGCGAGCGGCGGGGCGATTGCGACACAGCAACGCTGTCGCCGTCACGGATTTCGGCCAGACCTCAGACGGCTTCACCTACATAGTGATGGAGCTTCTGGAAGGGAAGACGCTGCGCGACGTTCTGGCGCGCGACGCTCCGCTGGATACGGCGCGAGCCGTCTCAATCATGCTGCAAGTCTCCGCAGCCGTTGCAGCGGCACACGAGGCCGGTGTCATACACCGCGACTTGAAGCCCGCGAACATCTTCATAGTCCAGCGCCATAACGTTCCGCCTATAGTAAAAGTTCTGGACTTCGGGATTGCCAAACTCGCAGCCGAATCGATTGACGAATCAGACCCGCAGACTCTGACACAGATGGGCGTGATGATAGGAACGCCGCGTTACATGTCGCCTGAACAGTGCGACGGCGAAAAGCTGACGCCTGCGTCGGACGTTTACAGTCTGGGGATAATTTTATATGAAATGCTTGTTGGCATGACGCCGTTCACGGGTTCGACGCCGCTTGCGATTGCGCTGAAACACTCTTCGGATATTCCGCGCCGCCCGCGCGAGATCATTCCCAGCATACCGCAGCCGCTCGAAGATTTAATCTTGAACTCGCTTGAGAAGCGCCCTGAAAATCGTCTGGCAGATGCGGGCGAGTTTCGACGTGAGCTTTACGATGTTGCCGAAAAACTTGGACTTGAGCACGCCGCATTGAGCGCCCCAAGCATGGATGTCGTAAAAAGCATCGGCACAGAGACGCCTTCCGGCAGGCTCGTGCTGGACATAGAGCGGCTCAGACAGAGCCGCGCGACCAGCACTAACAGGCCATCGGAAACAACGCTGCTCTCTTCAAGCATTGAGCGAAGCGATGGCGATCAAGCGCACAATCAAAGAAAAACTTCTTCTCCGCCGTTGGGCGCTGTGCGCGAAACGCGACCGGATATTTCAAGGCTTACGGTTTTCACAAGCCGCAGGCTTCGGCTACTTAACTGGCTGAAACAGCCGCTGGGGTTGATGACGGTTTCTCTTGTCTCGCTCTTTCTAATAGTAGTGGCTGTCGGCGTAATATTCGCTTATCGTCACACTAATTCGGCTGAGGGCGTCAACCAGGCAGAAACGTCGGTCTCTCCTTCGACAGATAATTCCGCGAACACAGCGCAGTCGTCACCTGCTAAACCCGCAGAGGCAAACGAGAATGCGCAGCGACCGGCTGAGCGCCGCGAAAACCGCCAGCAGCGAAGGCAGAGCGCGCCGCAGCCTAGAAGAGAAGGCAAAGTGAAGCGAATTATGAGGAAGATATGGCCTTTCTGATTTAAGGGTGGTGAAAGTTTTGAGGACGAAATCATTTCAGGTTGGCGGCGTGACTTTCGGTGACGGCACCTTAGCCTTAATAGCCGGGCCGTGCGTCATCGAATCATACGAGCACGCTTCAATGATGGCGCGGGAATGCGCGGCGCGTGCGCGCGAGGCCGGTCTGGGCTACGTTTTCAAATCATCATTCGATAAGGCAAACCGCTCTTCCGTGAAAAGCTTTCGCGGCCCCGGCATGCGCGAGGGGCTGGAGATTTTGAGACGTGTTAAAGAAGAGACAGGAGTTCCCGTAGTCACGGACATTCACGAACTCGCGCAGGTCGAAGAGACGGCAGAGGTCGCGGACATTCTACAAATCCCGGCGTTTCTCTGCCGACAGACAGACCTGATAACTGCGGCTGCGCGCACAGGGCGCGCTGTGAACGTCAAGAAGGGGCAGTTTCTAGCCCCGCAAGACGCGCTGAACATCGTCGAGAAGGCGCGAGCGGCAGGATGCGAGAAGCTGTTATTGACTGAGCGCGGCGCAAGCTTCGGCTATAACAATCTGGTCGTTGACATGCGCTCGTTCCCGATTATGCGCGGCTTCGGAGCGCCTGTCGTATTCGACGCGACGCACTCGTTACAGCTTCCGGGCGGATTGGGCCATGCAACCGGCGGGCAGTCGGAGTTCATCGAACCGCTCGCGCGCGCTGGAATTGCTTGCGGAGTTGACGCTGTTTTCATGGAGGTTCATGACCGCCCCGAAGTCGCACCGTCGGATGGGCCAAACATGCTCCCACTGGAGCGTCTGCTGCCGCTGCTACTCATGCTGCGCGACATTCACGCGCTCGTTAGAAGCAAGGCAAACTGAGAAAGTGATAAGTGATGAGACGGACGATAGATGATGGACTATAAACGATAAAAACAGTATTCATCGCCCATCGTCTATGGTCTATCATCTCCTTTATCACTTATCACTTCTTTACAAAATGAACAGAGTAAAAATATTTCTCGCATTACTACTTCTAGCCTTCATACCATTAGTTTCCGGCGCTCAGGTCGAAACCGGTGGGCCAACATGGCTTGTCACGCGGTTTGATATAACTGCGAACTTGAACGCAGGTGAAAGAGCTTTGACGGCAAGGGCAGTGCTGTCTGCACGGAACGTTGGACGCGCAAGCGGCTCGACTTTCAGCGTGCGCCTGAACCCGAAAGCTGAGGTCAAATCGGCAACGGTCAACGATTCTCCCGCACAGGTGCGAACCAGAACGGACACGCGGGGCGAACTGCTTCTGGCAACAATCAGCCTGCCCGCGCCTGTCGCGCAGGATTCGTCTCTGAAAGTAACGATTGATTACCGCCTGCCCGTAGAAGAGAACAGCGGAATTGCCTCCATCACTCCTCTGGGCGCGCAATTCCTTCCGCTCTCATTCTGGTATCCGACTCCGAACACTGCGTTCTCCATACGCGGCGGCGACAGCGCGCCCGTACACCTGACAGTCAATTCCACAGAAGGCGAAACGCTTGTCTCAGCCGGACAGTCTACGGGGTCGTCATTCGACCTTGCGCTAAACGGCCAGCCCTTCTTCATCAAAGGTAGCTGGGATGTGAGCGAGGGAAGAAACGAGGCGCGCGGCATCAGCGCATTCATGCCGAAGGGAGCGGGCGCGGACGAGCGCAGGCAGGCAGAGAATTTAATCATGCTTGCGGCAGCAGCAAAAGCATTTTTCATCTCGGCTCTTGGCCCGGCACCCGATACCCCGATTCGCCTCGTCGCAGTCACGCGCGGCTCCGGGTTCAACGATGGAGGCACGGCGCTTCTTGACGCCGCTGCTTTTCGCCGCTCGAAGATTGACTCTTCGACAGCGCTTCTCGTTGCAGAGACCGTAGCACGGCTCTGGGTCGGAGGCTTTGCGCCTGTGAGAGCCGAGGGAGGCGGAGTCTTGCGCGAGGGGTTGATTAGATTTCTTGCGACCTCGTTCATTGAGAAGCAGTTTGGCGCGGACGCAGCAGCAGCCGAGCGAGTGCGCGAGCGAATAGCTTACACAGCGGTCTCGCGCCGTGACCCGCCGTTGACGCAGACAACGATGCTGGACGAGACCTACTTCACTTCCATGGGCAACAAGGGAGCGATGGTGTG
>DATHJK010000612.1:0-4159 GCA_035316225.1 Pyrinomonadaceae bacterium | reverse complement strand
GCGTATTCTACGAGCGCGCGGTCAATGTAGTCTTGACGGCGCTCCGCTTCGCCCAAGTTTCTCAGCACTAGAGCGAGCGTGTTATGAAATTTACCCTTGAGCGCGTCGTTGGTGCTTGCCTCAAAGAGCGGGGTGGCCTCGGTCAGAATCGCAAGAGCTTCGTGGTGTCGCAGGGCTGAACGCTCGACCACAGCGATGTTAAGCAGAGTAAGCGCCCTCTGCTCGCCCTCTAAATCGTTCAGTTTAAGTAGGTCGCGCAAGTGCGCGCGCGCTTCGTCAAATGAGCCTTCTCGCCAGTAGCAGAGGGCTAAGTCTATGCGCGCCTCGGCCATCCTGTTTGTCTCTGCCAGCCGCTCGAAAACGCCTATACTCTCGCTGATTAAATCCTTCGCTATCTCCTGCGCGCCTGCGATTTGACGTGTGCTGCCGATCCAGCCAGAGAGCGAGCCAGCGCGCAGCAGCACCAATCCGCGCGTCTCTTCGTCAAGTCCGTCAAGGGAAGGGCACTCGCCCACGCGCCGCCACAACTCGCCCATAGCTTCGCGAGCCGCCTCAAAATCACCTGCTTCTTCCGCACGCTGCGCCATCTCGCAACGCAGTTGCGCGCGCTCCGTGCGGGAGAGCGCAGGATCGTCTATCCGGCTAAGGGATGACTGGGTTAAGTTCATATGAGGACGTACCTTTCCGGGTGTTGCAAACTTTCTGCAAGGATGCAAGAGTTTACGCCCGGCGGTGCTATGATGCACCCGCTCCAGACCTGTCGTTGGTTCCCACGACGATCAATCATTCTATTTATCATTTAAGGGGAGATAGTGAAACCGATTCGGCAACTCTGCGCCGTGGCGCTTTTGACCTTAACCTTGACCATCTCTGCGATGGCAGGTGAGTGGATACACCAGGCTATACGTCAACGCTGCCAGCCCGGATTCATGCAGTGGCAACGACGGACGATGAGGCGCACGCCGTTCGCGCAGCTTAACCTTTTGACCTGCGAAAATCAATATTCGGCGAGAAGAAGTAGTGGGACAATTTCAAGTTAAAGCGCCGATAAATATTGACCTCTATTTTCAAACTGAACCACTGCCCGAGAAGATGCAGGTTAAGGCGTAGGAGAAGGCTGAGGCGCGGGCGGCGTGGTCGAAGTTGGGCGCTGGGTTGAAGGTTGCTGCTGCGTTTGCTGTGCTGGCGGCTCATCGGCGTCGTCCACGTCCTCTATGATGCGAACATCGGAGCCGAACTTCTGATAGCCGCGAAAGCGAATCTCGTTGCGAGTCTGAAGCTGCTGGTTGCTGGCGCGCGCCGCCAGCGTTATCTCTGCGCGCGAAGGCAGCAGGTACTGGTGATCGTTAATCATCACCCAGTCGTAATCAACCATGCTGCTCGCAGCGCTTACGGGAAAATCCGAAGGGATATCGGTCGCAACGTCTTCAAGGCGCAAGACTCTGTAGAGTTCGCGGTCTATCCAGACGCGCCCGCGATAGCCTGTGATGATTTCGTTGTCGCCGAAGCCCCTGGCCTTAATCATCTGTTTAGAGTATGGCTTCTGAACCTCGTACTCGTAAACGATTGTGCGGCGACCGCGCAGCACGTCCGTGTCCACCATCTTGAACGTGGTACGGCTCGCAGGGTCGAACAGGTCTGCGAGCATGGAAACGTACTCCCCTGTAGAAGTCGTACCGCCTAGCTGCTCGTAGGAATGGCTCCCGTTTGCCTCCGCACTCTGCGGCACACCATTCACTGAAAGAACATGATACTCTTCGCCTGCGTTCGCCCTGTAGCTCACTGCCACGGTCAGGTGATCGCTCACCATCCAGTTCTGAGAAGTGCCGAGCGCCAGAGACCTTGTGATGACCTGCTTGACTATAAAATCCGGCATAGCACCGGCTGCGGCCAGCGTGACGTTTCGGGTCTTTGAAATAAGCTCTTCGCCTTCCGATTCCGATGGCAAAGATGATCCGGCAGGATTGAGCCTGCGCCTGTCGGCCTCTTCTAAGGCTCGACGCAAACTCGCATCGTTGCCGCTCTTGCTTGCCACTAGAGCGCGCAGTCCATCCGTCAGCGGGAAACCTATGCCGCGCCTTCTTATCTCTTCAATCAAAGCCTCTTTTCTTTCAGGATGAGCTGGAAGCTGATAGACGAGCCGCACCAATTCCTGATTGGACAATGGCGTGCTGTTCGATTGAGCCTGGCCGAAGGCCGGAACGGTCAAGAGGAGTATGAAAAAGAGTAAGCCGAACGAGCGGTATTTCATAACTGAAATCAAGGGTTCACTTTCGGAATAAGATTATTAGGGCACGACTTTGCTAGATGCCGCTCGTGTGGCGCGCGGTTGTTCGCCGCGAGCAAAATAGATGCTAACCGCAAAGGGCGCGAAATGAGAAACGGCTGGCGCGCGCGCCTTACATGCAGAAATGTTCAACGGCGCGAGTGAGTATGCGCGCTGCCGCTTGAAGCTCTTCTATCGAGACGAATTCGCCCGTGCGGTGCGCGACGCGAATGTCGCCGGGGCCGAAGACGACCGATTGCGCGCCGAGTTCCGCCATCTGCGGCGCTTCCGTCCCGAAAGCAACTGTGCCCGCTCGCTGCTTCGTCTC
The DNA here is from genome assembly GCA_035316225.1 of Pyrinomonadaceae bacterium. GTDB lineage: Bacteria > Acidobacteriota > Blastocatellia > Pyrinomonadales > Pyrinomonadaceae > 3-1-20CM-3-53-8. Next base: position 1,565 of record DATHJK010000612.1, on the reverse strand, counting down.
CTCTTCGAGAAAGCGTACGAGCGGAGAATCTTCCGAGGTCTCGATGGCCTCCTGTAGACGCGCCGCATTAACTTCGGCGTCGAAATCCCTTTCGCTCTTTCGTTCCTCTTCGATTGCAGCATTAATCATGTCGAGCACGCGGCTTGAGCTTTGGCCCGGAACGGGTCGCCATTCGAGCGTGAAGCGGCACTCGCCCGCTATTATGTTCTTAGCTTTCCCGCCGTTGATTAGCCCGACATTCAGTGTCGTGTAAGGCGGATCGAACCCGGCATGTTCGTCTAGCCTTAACTCGCCCGAAATTTTTTCGATTCTATTAACCAGACGCGCGGCGCGGAAAATTGCGGACGCGCCCAGATGCGGGTAGGCGCTGTGGCCTTCGCGCCCGCGCACTATGACTTCTGCCAGACAATAACCTTTCCCTGCGCGCATAGGCTGTAAAGAAGTAGGTTCGCCAACGATGCTGTATCTGGGACGAATGGCGCGCGAGTCCGCTAAATATTTTGCGCCGATACATCCAATCTCCTCATCAGCCGTGAAGACGAGCGCGAGCGGGCGATTCAAGCTTTTGAGATCAACAGTTTCGACCGCCGCGAGCGACGCTGCGATAAAAGCTTTCGTGTCGCACGCGCCGCGACCGAAAAGTTTGCGTTCACTCTCGATTAATCGCAAAGCATCATTCCACGCCGGATCATAAGGTACTGTGTCCGTGTGCCCCACGAGCGCTAACTCAACTTCAAGGGAATCGCCTGCATCAACGCCGGTCGCCGCAATCAGATTCTCCTTCTCAACTCCGTTCTCATCCATGTAAGAAAAACGCCTGACAGTTAACCCCGCAGCCTCAGCACGCATGGCAAGATAGCCTGTTATCTCGCTGTTCGACCGGGACGAAACGGAATCGAAGGCCACGAGTTGGGCCAATGTTTCCCGCAAAGAATTTTCTGACGAATTAATTTCCTGCGCCTCTCTTGTAACACTCATCCTTTAACCCCATAGCTTGCGCTGAAGCGCAGAAAACTTTTCCGCTACCTCAGCGCTAGCGCGATGATGTCCGTCCTCGACAATCAGTTTACCGCCGACCGCAACTTCGCGCACGGCTGTTCGTGAGAGCGAGAATACAATTGCGGGAAGCAGGTCATCTATAGAAGCGCCCGCGATTGACGGATCGTCCATATCAACGGTGAAGAAATCTGCCGAAGCGTCAGGCTCCAGTCTGCCCGAACCTTCGGTGCCTATGCTCTCAGCGCCGCGAGCGCTCGCGCACTCGAAAAGTTTTGCCGCGAGAGCAGAGCGGCTGGGAGAGCTTTCATCATCACTTCCTTTAGCCAGAACGTTTCGCTCAAGCCTCTGCAATCGCAAGTGGTATTCAAGCTCGCGCGCGTCCTCAAGAAGATCAATCTGCGTGTGGCTGTCCGTGCCGAGCGCTATGCGGATGTTTTCAGCGAAGAGCATGTCGGCGGGAAAAATGCCGTCGCCCAGGTTGCGCTCGGTTGTCGGGCAGGCGCAGACCCTGGATTTCGATTGAGCCAACATGCGAGCTTCTTCCTTATTCACATGGATGGCATGAA
>DATHJK010000611.1:0-3762 GCA_035316225.1 Pyrinomonadaceae bacterium | reverse complement strand
TGCTTCCAGCGCTTCTATGGCCGCGTCTGGCACGATGAGCATGGAGCGGCGCGCGTTTGAGCTTATCAACGAGCAGCGACGCGCGAATGGTCTTCCGCGGTTCGAGTGGGACGAGGATTTATGTCGCATGGCGCGAGCGCTTTCGGGACAGATGGCGAGCCGGAATTTTTTCAATCATGTGACGCCGGATGGGCGTGACATGTCTGCGCGCGCGCACGCCTCTGGTATCATGCACTGGAGCGCGCTTGCCGAGAACATAGCTTATAATCAGGGCTTCGACGATCCTGCCGGATTCGCCGTCGAGCGCTGGATGAACTCTGCGAAGCACCGCGATAATATATTGAACGGGTATTTTACGCGCTCAGCGATAGGTGTGGCTCGTTCTTCCGATGGCCGCATCTTCTTCACGCAGGTCTTTATCGCGCGCTAAGGCCGCAACGCATCTACGTAAGATTTGGGCGGCTGGCGCTAAAAAGGTTTTAGAGGTCAGCCGCCCAAAGTGTCTTTAGAGGAAATCACGCTTCCATCTTTCGCAAAGATCAACTGGCGTTTGCGCATCATGGGTCGCCGCCGGGACAATTACCACGAACTAAGCACAGTCTTTCAAACCGTCACTCTTCATGATGAGCTAAAATTCATTCGCAATGATGATGAAAGCCTGCGGCTCTTCTCAGATGCTCAGGATATACCGACGGATGAGAGCAACCTTATCTTGCGCGCCGCTCGTCTGTTGCGCGAGAGATTCGGTGTCAGAAAGGGAGCGGATGTTCATCTCACGAAGCGCATACCTGCGGGCGGGGGATTGGGCGGCGGATCATCGAACGCTGCCATGGCGCTGCTGGCGCTCGCGCGTCTGTGGGAGATTGAGTTGAGAAAAGAGAACCTGGTCGAACTGGGCGGGCATCTGGGCGCTGACGTGCCTTTCTTTTTCACAGGAGGGACGGCTCTGGGAAAGGGGCTGGGAACTGAGATAACACCGCTCCATGATGTGAATGCAGATCACTTGTTGATAGTCACTCCGGGCGTGCGCGTTTCGACCGCAGAAGCCTACAAATCGTTGAATGCGCGCGCCTTGACAATGGCCGATAGCGCCGCTATTCTTTCTGTTTCTCGCGCCACGGCGCAATTTCCCGATTCTCTACCTGAGGCTCTTTACAATGATTTCGAGCCGGTGGTTTTCGGTCTCGAACCTGAAATTGCGCACGCGAAAGAGAGATTATTGCGACGCGGCGCTCAAGGCGCGCTTCTCTCCGGGAGCGGCTCAAGCGTTTTCGGCATCTTTGACAGCAGGGCGGAATCTGTACGCGCTCTTGAATCGTTGAGTTCAGAGACGGGCTGGCAAATTTTTTCTTGCGCCACGCTTGCGCGTGAGGAATACTTAGAGACGTTAGGTGAATGCGCGAAGCCGCTGCTGGAAGAGCGGCCTTAGCTCAGAGGAGCGAGAGTTTGATATTGGGGCGTAGCCAAGTGGTAAGGCACCGGTCTTTGGAATCGGCATTCGTAGGTTCGAATCCTTCCGCCCCAGCCAAGAATACAGATGTCAGAGATTAGAGGTCAGAGGTTAGTCAAATGCTTTTTACTAACCTCTAGCCTCTGACCTCTAGCCTCTAACTTATGAGCACGACTGGCGGCATCAAAGTCTTTTCGGGCAATGCAAACCGCGCATTGGCTGAGGAGATTTGCCATTCTCTTAGTTGCGATCCGGGAAGGGCGATTACGGCGCGTTTCTCAGACGGCGAGTTCAATTTCCAGATTGAAGAGAACGTGCGCGGCAGCGACATCTTCATAGTGCAGCCTACGTGCCCGCCTACGGACGCGAATTTGATGGAGCTGCTGGTGATGCTGGACGCATTCCGGCGCGCGTCAGCCGAGCGAATCACGGCGGTGATTCCTTATTTTGGATATGCGCGCTCGGATAAGAAGGATCGACCGCGCGTGCCTATTGCGGCAAAGCTCGCGGCGAACCTGATTACTACGGCTGGAGCGCACCGAATCCTGACGATAGATCTGCACGCGGCGCAGATTCAGGGCTTCTTTGACATCCCTGTGGATCACCTGTTCGCAGCGCCCGTGATGATTGGTTACTACCAGACGAACCCTATGTCGAACCTGACGGTGGTTGCGCCGGACACAGGCGGAGCAGAGCGAGCGCGCGCTTACGCCAAGCGCCTGGACGCGGAACTCGCGCTTTGCGACAAGCGGCGCGAGAAGGCGAATGTTGCCGAAGTGATGAACGTAGTCGGAGATGTGCGCGGCAGAAACTGTGTGATAGTTGACGACATGTGCGACACGGGCGGGTCTTTGACGAAAGTCGCCAAGGCTTTGAAAGCTGCGGGAGCTGAGCACATTCATGCCTGCTTCACTCACGCGCTTCTTTCTGGCGGCGCCGTAGAGCAGTTGTCAACATCGTATATTGAGCAGATGGTCGTCACCAACACCATACCGTTGAACGACCATGCCTGCGAGTTGGAAAATATAAAGGTACTTAGCATCGCGCCGCTTCTAGCGAAAGCGATCAAGTCTATCCACGAGGAGACAAGCGTCTCTTCGCTCTTCGTCTAAAGGCGTAGGGCAAAAACTTTGATTGAAGGCGGTCGGATGAATCGGCCTTCAGCCCCCTTTGTCAATACGGAAGAGGGTTGAAGGCTGATTGCTGAAGGGCAGAAAGACGAGAGAAAACAATGGCAGAAAGAAAAGAGATAACGATAAGCGCAAAGCCTCGTGAGGGGCGCGGCAAGAACGATGCGCGGCGCGCTCGTGCAAACGGCCTTGTTCCCGTGACTGTTTACGGCGGCGAAGGCGGCGCAGTCACGGCTGTCGCCGAGATAAAAGATTTGGCGGCTATACTGCGCTCGGACACAGGCCATAACACTATCTTCACGATTGATATTGAAGGCGTGGGCGCGAGCGAAGTCATGTTCCAGGATCGCCAGGTTGATCCTCTTCGCGGTCGGCTGCTTCACGCTGATTTGAAGAGATTGGTGCAGGGCGAGAAGATTGAAGTCACCGTCTCTGTGCATCTGGTTGGAACTCCCGCAGGAGTCTCCGACGAGAGCGGCATACTCGAACAGTTGCTGCGCGAGATAGAGATTCGCTGCGAGCCGCGCGACATCCCCGAAGCAATCAACGTTGATGTCTCCGGCTTGAAAGTTCACGACGTGCTGCACATCTCTGACATCCCTGTTAGCGAGGGTATAGAAATTCTTGACTCGCCTGAAACTGCCGTTGCAACGGTTGGCGTCGTACGCGAAGAGCCGGTCGAAGCCGTAGCGCCTGTCGAAGGCGAGGCAGTCGAGCCTGAAGTCATAGGCAAGGGCAAGAAGGAAGAGGAAGAGGGAGCAGAGAAGGAAGGATAAAAGGAGAAGAGGGAAGAGGGAAAATAGAGATTGCTCCTTCAGAATCTTCAATCCACCTTTTCCCTTTTCACCGTTTCCTCTTTTCCCCTTTTGTTATGTCCGCGCGTCGTCTCATCGTTGGGCTTGGGAATCCGGGCGCTGAGTATGCGGGGACGCGCCACAACCTCGGGTTCATGCTCGTTGACAGGCTGGCGCGCGAAGCCGGGGCGCGAGAGATCAAGCGGCGCGAATGCCGCGCGCTCGTGGGGAACGCAGCGGTTGAAGGCGAAGCGGTCTTGCTGGTCAAGCCGCAGACCTACATGAATCTGAGCGGCGATGCGGTTTACTGCCTGCTCGCTAAAAAAGAGCAGTGCAGACCGGCAAGCGAGATGATCGTCATAAGCGACGACCTGGCGCTACCCTTCGG
>DATHJK010000610.1:0-2403 GCA_035316225.1 Pyrinomonadaceae bacterium | reverse complement strand
GGACGCGGTTCGCGTCGGCGCTCAATCGCTTGTGGCCGCAGGGTCGCTCCTGACGCCCGGCACACAGATTCCGCCGCGCTCGCTGGTGATGGGCGCGCCCGCGCGCGTCAAGCGCCCACTTACGGATGAAGAGGTGGCTGGACTGGAAATCTTCTGGAAGAATTACGCAGAGTTTACGCGAGCTTACAGGGCAGAAGGCTCTGGTAAGTAGAGAAGCGCGAGCACCGCGACAGTGAATCCCGGCGTTGATTCGCATGTCATCTACGCGGGGTTCTCAATCTTCCGTTAAGCTACTTTAAGAAGCGAGACTTGGGGAAGCGTCGGCGGGCAATGCAGCTTTCATCTTCTTCGACGCCTGTTTCGGGCCGAAGCTGAAGGTGACGTGAAAGACAAGGAAGTATAGAAAGTAGTTGTAATCGAAGACGTAGCGCAGCGCGGCAGGCCCGTCCCACGCGGCGTACCATAGAACGCCCGCAACCGAGAGTAGATTCAGCGCCAAGACCAGCGTCGTAAAATTCTTCATGTCGCGCAGGCTGGCGAGCATTCGATCATAAGTGGTCAGAGACGTTGAGGGCGGCGGCGCGTTGCCGCCAGCGCGCAATTTGCTGAAAGAGAAGACGTACCAACTCCAGTAGTGAAACACTACTACGAGTTGGAACATAACGGGAGCGTCTAAGCCTGCGACGCCCGCGCCTTTTATAAGCTTTTGCAGCGCGGCGAAGATTCCAATCAGGAAGAGAAAGTATATCCAGAAGGCGCGGTTACGTTTGATGTGAGGCAGCGCTTTCCATAGAACCAGAGCGACTAGAACGAATATGAGCGCAAGACGTATGGCCTGCATGGTTGGAGAGAGCGGCGCGAGCGGCAGCGACGTGTCCGGCGTCAGATGAAAGACCATGTGCGCTGGTTGCGCTTCCGCGCTGGCGCGGATTGTGGGAATCCAGATGCCTGCGAGGTTGTCGCGCTCGGCTTTGAAAGTTTGACCCAGGCGATAATCGCCCGATATTGCCATCGGTATCTCGCCGTTTGAAGCGAAGGTTTCAACGGGCGCGCTCCCTTGCTCGTCCGCGTAATACGGCTTGAAGATGAGATCGGATGCTTGAGGCCATCGTCTATCCGAGACGCGCAATTCGCCGTCGCTTCTGGTTTCAGCGGCGCTCGCAAAAGTGTTGTAACCGCTCGCGCCCTTCGTCTGCGGCGATTGAACGTAGAAGTAGAAATCCTGGCCGCGCGAGTAGGAGATGGGCTTGAAGGGAACGAGCGTCCAGCCGTTCGCGGAAACTTGCGCGTCCCTTATCTCTACGCGCCTCAAGTCCTGACGGTAGTGTTGCGGTCGCGGGTCTGTGACGAGAAACATCAGCAGTATGAACGGGATGAATCCTGCGACGTGTACGGCATCGCGCAGCCTGTGACGTGCGCGCGTCTGGAAATAGATGAAGACTTCATCGCGGAAGACATGATATGTGAAATAGATGGAGATAAAGCCGGTGATGGTGTAAGCGTAATGCGCCGTCCAGAGTGCAAGCGTCAGCAGAGCGAGCAGCAGGAAGATTGAGCGCGCGTGCCACTCGCCGCGCAGCACTTTGCCGAAGTAGAAGATAAAACCCAGAATGATATGCGGCCAGCCCATAGCCACTATCAGCATCTCGTAGCCGCTCGTTCTGCCCAAAAGACCTGCCAGAGCGAGCGAGGCGACGGCCAGCGCGAATGTGAGCAGGAGGTTGCGAAGCGCGGCGCTCATGGGCGCTTGCGCCTTCTGCAAGGTCAGGCTGCGGTCTGCGATTGCTGCTGTACTCATCTTCGGTTTGAAGAGCGTAAAGCTAAAGGCTTTAGCTCGCGTCTATAGCTTTTGACGTAAGCTCAAAAGGGCTGACCAATTATTCCTAATAATTCCGTTTTGTCCAGCCTCAGTTATCTCAGGTAGTGGGGTCGCAGTGCGTTGCCAGCAAAAAGGGAGTATGCTTACTTGCCATCCTCGTCGAGACACTATACCAGCCCCCTGAAAGGAGCCGAAATGATGACCACCTCTTCTAAGCGACAGATGGTAACACTGGTTCTTTGGGCCATCGCCTGGGCACTTGCTCTCATCGCCTCTGCTATCTTGTTCAAGGGTAATCCCGTCAAGGACTGGATTCAATCAGCCCTCTTTGTTGGAGCAGTAACTTTTTGGCTATGGCAGTCCAGGCTACTCGCCCGTCCCCGCTGCTAATTAAAGCGGTCGCTCTTATTTCCAGCAACGCATTATCACCCCACTACTTAATCTGAAGCCTGTGCATAAATCAGATAGCGATACGCCATCGTGCTAACTCTAGTTGCTCTTTGATATGCGCTACTGCTCGGCCTTGCCGATAGTTGCACAAGAAAATGATTTGATACAGCCACACACTGGCAATCACGAATGCA
>DATHJK010000609.1:0-5114 GCA_035316225.1 Pyrinomonadaceae bacterium | reverse complement strand
CGAGCGTCTCGAAGTAAGCTTTCCGGTGAATCGGCTCGTCGTCAATGATTACGCCGTTGAAGTCGAACAGTATGGCTTCGATCATGCGAGTCTCTGCAAAGTTGAGTTTATTTGAATAAGAAGAGCGAGCCGCAATCTTATAGCAATTTTGAGTTGAGCGCGACTGAGAGCCGTGGATTCAATGCCGCAGGCCGTAGAGAGCGCAGAGAGAATCAAGCGATTGAAGATTTCGGTCGTGTCCGAGTTTGAAAGAATTGGGCCAATGTTTATCAGGCTAAGATTTTCAAATCAGGGCACTACTAAGATTTCAAATTTGAGATTTCGGATTTTAAATTCAATCCTGAGATTCAAGAGCGAAGTTTTATCTACGCTCTCTCTAGCCTGCGGCGGTGAAATCTCCAATCGCGTCGAAGCATGACTCACTCGACCTTTCCATCACTGCCTGCGACCGCAGCAGCGACGCGCCTGTTCTGCTCCTCGAATAGAATCGGCAGGCGCTCGCTCTCAAGAACATCAAGGCGACGAAGCACTTCGCCCAGAGCCAGTTCGTTCTTCAAGTTCACCTGATAATCCAGGTCTGCCCTGAGACGGTCTTTCAAGCCCTGGCGATTCTGCGACATCATGATAATCGGCGCTTGCATCCCGGCGATTATGCCCAGCACCAGATTAAGCAGCACGAAAGGGAAAGGGTCGAAGCCGCGATCACGCAAGAGAAACAGATTCAGGATTACCCAGAAAATGATGAAGCCGATTGCCGCGCCTATGAACTTCCAGCTTCCGCCGAACTCTGCCAGCAGGTCTGCCATGCGATCCGCGTAGGTCAGACGCGCGGCGGCCTCTTCGTTTACGTTGCGCGATACGCGCTGGCGCAGCAGGTTGTCCGTGTGGCGCAGGCGGTGCGTGATTGCGCTCAGCATCTCCAGCGCCACGTCCGGCGTGTCGCGTATGAACGAAAGAAAATCTTCGCGCGAGAGAACTGCGAAACGCGCGTCTTCTAAAACGGTAGCGTGAGCCGAGCGAGGCGCGCCGTCAATGATAGCCATCTCCCCAAAAAAATCTCCACGTGCAAGCTCGGCCAGCGTCACCTCGTTGCCGTCCGCGTCGTGAACGCTTATGCGCACGCGCCCGCTCTCTATCAAATACATCGCGTCGCCTTTGTCGCCTGCGCGGAAAAGCTCTGTTTCACCCGACATAACACGCGCTTCAAGCAGCGAGCGCAGCTTTCGCGCCGAATCGTCGTCGAGCGATCCGAACAGCGGCACAGACCGCAGAGCCTCAAGCGTCATCACAGTAGGGGCAGTTGCTGACATAAGACCTCCAGAAGAAAGTGATGAGTGCAGAGTGCAGAATGATGAATAAGAAGGGATTATCTTTAATTCATCACTCTGCACTCTGCATTCATCACTGCTCTATTACTTTTCCATCTTTCATAAAGATGATGCGGTTGGCGAAGCCGGAAGCAAGCTCGTGGTCGTGAGTGACCATGATGACTGTCAGGCGCTCGCGCCCGACCATCTCGCGCAGCAGACTCAGGAGTTCGTGCGCGCGTGTCGAATCGAGATTTCCAGTAGGCTCGTCAGCGAGCAACACGCGCGGATTGTTGGCGAGAGCGCGTGCGATTGCCACGCGCTGCTGCTCGCCGCCGGAAAGCTCCGACGGCCTGTGCGTCAAACGATCTCCGAGTCCTACCTTTTCCAGAAGCTCTTGAGCGCGGCGCGCCCTGTCCTCGCCTCGCACGCCGCCGAACGCCAGCGCCAGATTCACGTTTTCGGCGGCGCTCATCGTCGGAATCAGGTTGAAATTCTGAAATATCATCCCGACCGCGCGCCGACGATACTGCGCCATCTCTCTTTTCGTAAAGGGCGCGAGCGAGTTTCCCTCGAAGAGAACTTCGCCGCTCGTCGGACGATCCAGTCCGCCAAGCAGGTTCAGCAGTGTTGATTTGCCCGAACCCGAAGTCCCCTGAATCGCAACGAACTCTCCCTCTTCGACCGCTACAGATGCCTTGTCAACGGCAGTCACGGTCGTGCTTCCCATCTGATAAATTTTCGAGACTTCCTCTGTTTGTAGAATTGAAACCACAACTAAGGGATGAGGGATGAGGGATGAGGGATGAAGTGATTGAATCAATAATAGAAGATTCAATCCATCAATCCCATTTCATCCCTCATCCCTCATCCTTCATCCCTTCTTTTGATTCTCCATAACTTGAATTGCTGTTCGTCGAAACCTTTCAGCATCATCTCGAAGGGTTCGGTCAGCAGGCCCCCTTCTTCCGAGCACATCTTTATTACTTCCGGATCGTCGTAAACCGCTTGCGAGATTATCACGTCGCAGCCTGACGAAAGAGCTTCGAGGCGGGCGGCCATGTTGACGGTCGAGCCGAAGTAGTCCAGCCGCTCGTTGAGCGTAACGGCTATGCACGGGCCTGTATGTATCCCTGCTTTGAGTTGAAGGGGAAGCCCGCCGTCCGGCTGCGAAGCAAGAATTCTTTGTGCATCAAGCATTGCTCGCAACGCAGACGCGGGCTGCCGGAAGACCGCCATCACAGCGTCGCCTATGGTTTTCACCAGCGCGCCTTCTTCGCTCGCAATTGTCTCGCGCAGCAAGTCGAAGTGGCTCATCACTCGCCCAAACGCTATCGCGTCCCCTATTTCTCTATAAAGCCTGGTCGAGCCACGCAAGTCCGTGAAAAGCACTGTGAGCGTGCCGACTGAAATCATCTCGCCGGGGCGAAGTGCTTCTGTTGCGAAGAGGTCGCGGAAGACTTGAAGCGCAGTTACTTCCGCAGCGGTCGCAGCCTGATCGCTCCACGTCATACGCTCCATGATGAAAAGCTGCTCATGGTCAGTTGCGTTTTCAAGAATGACCGTAGCGTTTTGTGCGACTCGCGCCTCTTCACCTGACCACCCTTCCGCGCTCGCCGTAAGATGAACTTCCGTGTGGCCGCCTTCTGCAACCTGAAAGAATTGACCGCCGGGCAACTCCATAGTACGCACGCGGTAGCGTCCCGGTTCTAACGCCAGAGGAAGCTTGCGCTCCGAATCCGCAGGTAGAAGCTGCTGGGCAACGATGTGCGGCGTGACGTTTGGCCCACCGACGCAGAATTGCAGGCTATCAATCTTTCGCACGGAAGGGTTGGGTCGAAACGTTAACTCGACGGAGCGGTCGAAATTCGTTGTGAAATCAATATTGCAGCTAGGGCAATGCGCCTGTGATTCAATCTCACGCAAGCTCGCGTTGCTCTCGCCGCCCCGGCACAAAGGGCAGAGTATGTCCCATTGCAGATTCAGAAGCCCTGCGCGCGTAGCGCACAGACAAAGCTCAAGCATCTCGCGGCGAGGCACGTCCCAGTAATCTGCCAGAACGTAAGGGCGCAGGCGCGTCAGGCTCAAGTCGTCCGCGCGCTCAATCATCTCAGTCAAAGCCTCTACGCTTTTTTCCGGCTTCCCTTCAGAGATAAGTTTCTGAGCCAGAGCATGAAGGCGGTCGCGCCCGCCCGATGCAAAGTTGCCGCTCGAATGAAGGTAAAGCGGCTGCTGCTCATTCGACACAAGGCGATCATACTTCCTGAAAGCTTTTCCAAATGCGCGTGCGCTCAACACACCGATTTGAAAAGGAATCGCTGCGAGGCCGAGAGCATTGCGTGGCGTAGCCCAGACCTGATAGCTCAAGTGCGTTCCTCCGTCATCTCTGGGATTCAATTCAGCCAGCACACGCATCTCCGCCACAGGCCCCTTCGAGTACCTGCGCACGACGCCGAACCTACGCGGTCGAATCCACTCGAACGGCTGCTCCTCCCACTCGACAGGAATGCCGAACTTGAAGAGCCGCAAACGGCGTCGCGCATTCTGTAATCGCGCTCCGTCCTCCTGCGCTCTCTCAACAGATGGAACGCCCGTATCGCGGTTGAAGCGATTCGTGTCCGCAATCAGCGGCCACAGCTTCTCCGGGCTGGATTGCAGATCGTATTCCCAACGGTAATGAAACTGCTTGTCGGCCATAGATATGAGTCGGTCTAAAGACGCGAGCGGGCGTTACATCAGGGACAAGATAATATCTCAGTAAGGAATCTGTGGAAAGAAAAGCCAGCGGAAAATCGGCGGCGGGCCGGTTTCAAATTAGAGAGCCGGTAAATATCCTTTCGGAATTTCAAACTGGCCCAAACTGAACATTTCCCTGAGGAGATAAGCACAAAATCCTGTGAAGATAGAAAACCCTTTCCAGCTAAACTTCCTTGTACTCCGAATCCACGTCCTCATCCGACGAGGCCACACGGTAATTCTTTGACTGCACCTGTTTGGTGATGAGCAGGTCGTCTTTCGTCTTCAGCAGGTCTGCGCGGCTGTAGACCGATAGCTCGAAGTTGTAGCCGTGCGTGATGGCGTCTTTCGGGCAGGCTTCGACGCAGTAGCCGCAGAAGATGCAGCGCCCGTAGTCAATGTTGTAGACCTCCGCGTAACGCTCCTCGACGCCTATGCGCTCAGCGGGCGAGCGTGGGTCATCTTTGGCAACGATGTAGATGCATTCCGAAGGACAGGCCGCAGCGCACAGGAAACAGGCCACGCATTTTTCTCGCCCCTCCTCGTCAACATGAAGAAGGTGCTGGCCGCGATAGCGCGGCTGAACCGTCACTGGTTCGTCCGGGTACTCTACAGTCCACTTCCCTTTCGGGATATAAGAGAAGGTCACGCCCATACCCTTTATGATTGCTTTCGTTGATTCGATTACGTCGCCGATGATTGACATAAATACCTCGTGAACAACGGTGAATGGTAAATAGTAAATGGTGAATAGAAGAACTGCTTTTATCCATTCACGATTTACTATTTACCATTCACCAACCTTATACCAGCTCAATCTGGCTGAAGAAATAACCGATCTCGATCTGTGCGTTCTCTTCCGAGTCCGAGCCATGTACGGCGTTCTCGCCAATTGAGGTTGCAAACTCTTTTCGTAGCGTTCCCTCGTCAGCCTTTGCGGGGTCTGTCGCACCCATCAAATCGCGCCAGGCTTTCACAGCGCCCTCTTTTTCAAGTGCCATCACGACGCACGGCGCACTGGACATGAACTTCGTCAGTTCAGGAAAGAAAGGCCGCCCGCGATGCACGGCG
>DATHJK010000608.1:0-3987 GCA_035316225.1 Pyrinomonadaceae bacterium | reverse complement strand
GTAAATAGATATTTTTGAAAACGTCTTTTAGCACACGATCATCAATCGTGAGCGTCGGCGTGAGCGTGTCGGGAGATTCCGCGCGCCCCTTCTCGTAATCGAAGTGGAAGAGGCCGGAATTGTACTTCTGGTCGGCGCGATAAAAGATACCGACCAACTCCTGATAGATGTTCTTGCCATCAAGCAGCTTCTTCAACTGCTCTTCCGGCTCTATGCCGCGATCCTCGCAGATGCGCAGGAAGATAATCCTGTCAATGATGCTGCCCACCGCAAAGTTCAATTCGCGCGGGGTCAGTTGCGGGTTGCGCAGGTAGATGTTGCTCGCCAGCGCCTTGCGCCACGATTCGATCTCTTCAAGAAAAGCATCGTCAACTTCGACAGTTCCGCGACGGCCTCTGGCGGCTTCCGCATATTTATCAAATGCTCCCTTCAAGACCGCATCCAGCGAAAAGATCGCCGCAATCTCATCCCAGCGCTCAGCATACTCGTCGAACTTGAAATACAGCACGCGCCCTGTTGCAGCCTTATCCGTACTGGCTGGCTTCAACGTGCGGCAGTCGTAGACAGCAAGCTCGTCAAAATTAGTGAGAATGGAGAGCGGCAACTTCGCCGTCCATGCGTAGCGGCGCAATTGGAAAGCAGACGCCATGTCAAACTTTAGATTGATAGACGGGTTCTTAGCCTCTACAAAGAATTTCCGCGTCTCGCCAACATAGAAACCATAATCAGGCGCTTTCGTCTGGCCGCCTATCTTGATGGCGTCCTCGTGTATAACGTGCCTGTAGGCTTCTGCGTAGCCCAGCTTATTGTTTACATCCCAGCCCAGCGCCTCGAAGAAAGGGTCAATGAAATCGCGCCTTAACTGTGTCTCGTTGTATCGCCCTAAACGATATTCGTCGGCGTTCCTGTCGAACCTTTCAATCAACTCGCTGACTTCGTGAGGTACAGGCATTGGCTCTCCTATCGTTATAACTCAATCTGTCTTGCCGAAATTACGTGCTCGAATGCTCGCAATGCTTCGAGGGATTCACGGTCTAGTGGCGCGTCAATCTCTACAACGGAGATGGCTTCGCCGCCTCGCTCTCTGCGGCCCAAGTGGAAGCGACTGATGTTGACGCCGCGCTCGCCCAGGATTGTGCCTATACGACCGATTACGCCGGGCACGTCGCGGCTGCCCATCAGCAGCATGTGGCCGCTGGGAATTGCTTCTATGTGAAAGCCGTTGATCTCTGTGATGCGCCCCGCAGCGTCCTGCCCGATTGAGCCGAAGAGCGTGCCCGAAACTGTCTGCTTGCCGCCGGACGTGACGACGCTCGTTCTTATAGCAGGTGAGAACTCGCTGCCCGTGCGCTTGTAAGATGAGGTCACCGCGATGCCGCGCTCTTCGGCTATCAGGAATGCGTTGACGACGTTCACACGCGCGCTCACGTCGCGCAGCAACCCCGCCAGGAATGAGCGCGTGACGGGCGCTGCATCCATCTGCGCTATCTCGCCCGCATACTCAAGACGAACTTCGCGCACAGCTTCGTCAACCAACTGCGCATGAAACCTTCCGAGGCTTTCGGCCAGAACGGTGTAAGGTTGCAGGATGTTTAGTTCCTGTGTGCCGAGCGCGGGAACGTTCACAGCGCCGCGAAGCGCGCCCGTCAAAAGATAGTCGCGCATCTGCTCGGCAACGGTGACGGCGACTCCCTCCTGCGCCTCTTTCGTAGAAGCGCCCAAGTGAGGTGTTGCTATTACTTCGTCAAGCGAGAGAAGCGGGTGATCTGCTGGCGGCGGCTCCTGCTCGAAAACATCAAGCGCTGCGCCAGCGACGATTCCCGTTTTGATTGCGTCAAGGAGAGCGCTCTCGTTAACCAATCCGCCCCGCGCGCAGTTTATAATGCGAACGCCTCGCTTCATCTTCCCGAAAGCTTCAGCGCCTATCAGCCCGCGCGTTTCCGGCGTTAGCGGCGTGTGGACGGTTATGAAATCCGCGCGGGCGAAAACTTCGTCGAGCGGAACGATCTCCAGTTCAAGGTCTCGCGCCTGCTCCGGCGCTACGAACGGATCGAAGGCGATGATGCTCATGCCGAAGGCGCGAGCGCGGCTGGCAACGACGCGGCCAATGCGACCGAGGCCGATTATTCCAAGAAACTTGCCCTGAAGCTCTACGCCTATGAATTTCTTACGCTCCCACTGCCCCGCTTTCAAACTCGCGTTGCCCTGCGGCACTCGTCGCGCGAGCGCAATTAGAAGCGCAATTGTGTGCTCGGCTGTGGTAATCGTGTTCCCGTCCGGCGCGTTCATCACGACGACGCCGCGCGCCGTAGCAGCCGCCACGTCAATGTTATCCACGCCAACGCCAGCGCGCCCAACCACGCGCAGACGCCCCGCCGCATCCATCAACTCAGCCGTCACTTTTGTCTCACTGCGGACAATCAGCCCGTCGCAATCCCTTACGGCTTCTCTAAGCTCAGCCGGAGCAAGCCCCGTTCTCTTCTCTACAAGAAAGTTTGCGGCGCGCAACGGCTCAAGCCCGCTCTCGCTCACGTCATCCGCGATGAAAATTCTGTTTTCAGGCATAATATGATGAATCAAAACTCAGTACGACCAGGTTCAATCTTCTTTCTCTAAATTTTAATGAGTTGCTCAAGTCTGTTCATGTTATCAACGGGCAGAGTTGGAGTCGAGTTGCGGAGCAGGGTTATTCACTACATTCAGGTCAGTATCGCCTGAGAGAAGGGATGAGGGATGAGGGCGAAGGGATGAATAAGAAGGAGTGATAGCGTCAACACGCAATTCCACTCAACCCATTTCATCCCTCATCCCTCCGCCCTCATCCCTTCTCTCAGGCGGTACTGACCTGAACTGATCTAATCTTTCCTGCTTCAAGAAGTTTCATGGCGGGATAGAAAAGCCGGGTGATAGAATCCAGCGCGGCAGAAAATAATTTTCGCGTGGTCTGTATTGCTCGCTGACGAAAGAGGCGCTATGGATATTTTTATCTATCGGGATGGGGAGTCGAAAGTCGAAGAAGGGGTTAATATTGAGCAGTTGCCCGAACTCTTAAAGGATTCCAGGGCAATCATCTGGGTTGATATGGAAGCGCCGACCGAAGCAGACGACCGCGTGCTGTTGGACGTTTTCCATTTTCACCCGCTCACAGTAGAAGACTGCCGCGCGAATCGTCACAATCCCAAAATTGAAGAGTTCACGGACTATATCTACTTCATACTGCACGGCGTACTGACGGATTCAGGCCCCGACAGATTCAACACAGTAGAGCTTGACGGATTTCTTGGCCCGAACTACGTCGTCACTTATCATCACGAAAGGTTCGCCAGCATTGATAAGGTCAAACAGTCTGTGCGCTCAAGTCCCATCGCGTGCCAGCGCGGCGCAGACTTTCTTCTGCACCAGATCATTGACAACATAGTTGACGACTACCTGCCTGTGATGGATGTTTTCGACGAGAAGATTAACAAGCTGGAGGAGGACATCTTCAAAGCGCAGCGCCCGGACAATCGAGTGCTTGAACAGATTCTCAATCTGAAGCGCAGCGTGCTTCGTTTGCGGCGCATCTCCGCAAGGCAGATGGACGTTCTCTATCGCATGAGCCACGGCCAGTTCAAATTAATTCGCAGCGAAGTGCTCCCTTTCTACCGCGACATCTTCGACCACATAGGGCGCGTCACAGACCTTGCGGAAAATTACCGCGACGTTATAGGCAGCTCACTCGAAGCCTATCTTTCAGTCGTCTCCAACCGGCTCAACGAGATAATGAAGGTCTTGACGATATTTTCGGCCATCATGCTCCCGCTCACCTTCATCGCAGGCGTCTATGGAATGAACTTCGAGAACATGCCAGAGCTTCACTCGCGCTACGGCTACTACGCCGTCTGGGCCATCATGATCTTCGTCGCCGCCTTCATGCTCCTATACTTCCGCCGCAAAGACTGGATATAAGTAAGGGATGAGGGATGAAGGATGAGGGATGAATAAGAA
>DATHJK010000607.1:0-3533 GCA_035316225.1 Pyrinomonadaceae bacterium | reverse complement strand
CGCGTAACATTTAACCATCCATAACAGCTCTTTCGATCTCTTCAATGAGGGGTGACGATAAATGAATAAAAGTATGCAGCCAGCCATTATAGGCGGCGTAGTGCTTGGGTTGTTGTCTGCGATTCCGTTCGTCAACATCGTGAACGCCTGTTGCTGCGGCTGGGCTGTGCTGGGCGGCATGCTCGCGGGCTACCTTTACATTAAGGGGTCGCAGACGCCTGTCACTACGGGCGAAGGGGCAAAGGTGGGCGTGATTGCGGGAGCCATCGGAGCAGTCATCTACGTCGTCGTCGGATTGCCGCTCGGTCTGCTTTCGGGGCAGGCAATGATGGCGATGATAACCAGCATGATTCAGAACGCTAACCCGGAGCAGGGTGAACTGTTGCGCAGGCAGATGGAGATACAGCAGAACATGCCTATGGGCACACGAATTCTCACGGCCATTCCGGGAACACTGTTCGTCGCCGCGTTGATAATCGGCTTCGCTACAATCGGCGGCCTCCTCGCCGTCGCCATCTTCGAGAAGCGCAAAGGTATGAGCGTGCCACCGCCACCGCCACCGCCAGCTTACGGCGGCGGTCAGCCCGGCGGCGGTTATGGCGGAGGCTACGGAGGTGTCTGAAAGCTTTGAGTGAAAAGTGGAAGAGGGGAAAAGGGTAAAAGGAAAATCAAGAGTTCGACATTCGGAACCGTTCTTATCCCTTTTCCCCTTCCCCTTTTTACACTTTCTCCTGTCCGCCTGCTTTGTCGCAGGCATCCGCTCTGTTAAAATAAGCGTCTTAAGTGACCGAGCAGCGCGCTGGCGATTTCTTTAAGTGCAGATGCGCTGCTCGTTTCTTGTGGCGCGTGAGAGCGAGGACACGCTAAATCGGTTTGGTCTAAAACGCGCGCACGTTTCCCGTTCAGGCGCAAACATAACGCCTCCAGTTCGTTCTAAGGATGATGATATTTCTACAAAATACTGTTCCGCCATTAGGCCCGACTCCGAGCGAGCTATTCGACCTCTATTTCAACGACATCATTAACAAGACATCGGCTAACATCAGCCCTCTATACCGTCTGGACTCGTTCGACTACACGATACTGATAGTTTACTTCCTTCTGCTCGGCGTGCTCGCCGTTTACGGTGGCTATCGCATCAAGCAGGTCGTGGATTTCTGGCGCTATCGTCGCCTGAAGCCCATACCGAAATCGCATTTCACCGAAAACGAACTGCCGCACATAACCGTGCAGCTACCGCTTTTTAACGAGATGTATGTCGTCGAGCGATTGCTCAAGGCCATAACAGCGATTGATTACCCGCGCGAAAAATTCGAGATACAGGTTCTTGACGATTCTACAGACGAGACCGAGGCGATGGCGCGCGATAAGGTCGAGCAATACGCCGGAAAAGGTTTCGACATTCACTACATTCATCGCACGGACAGAACGGGATACAAGGCGGGCGCGCTCGAAAATGGTTTGAAGACGGCGAAGGGCGATCTGGTCGCAATCTTCGATGCAGACTTTGTTCCCAAGCCTGACTGTCTGCGCAAGCTGGTTCATTTCTTCACAGACTCAATGGTGGGCTGCGCTCAGATGCGCTGGTCGCACATCAACGGCGCATACAACCTGCTGACGCGCGTGCAGACGATAATGCTCGACGGCCACTTCGTCGTTGAGCAGACGGTCAGAAATCGCACGGGCGGCTTCTTCAACTTCAACGGCACGGCTGGCATCTGGCGTCGTCGCGCAATTGATATGAGCGGCGGCTGGCAGCATGACACGTTGACGGAAGACACAGACCTCTCATTCCGCGCGCAGTTGATGGGCTGGCGTTTCGTTTATCTTCTGGATGAAGACGCGCCTTCTGAAATACCGGTTGACATAAACGCATTCAAGGTGCAGCAGCAGCGATGGGCCAAGGGCGTGATGCAGGTCGGCATAAAACTCTACAAGAGAATCTGGGCTGCGCCTCTGCCTACGCGCGTGAAATTAGAGATGTTCTTCCGCTTGACGGGCAACATCAGCTACCCGCTGATGATTCTGGTCAGCTTCCTTCAATTCCCCTTGCTGCTGGTTCGCTACAACCAGGGCTTCTCCAACCTGCTGGCCTTCGACGTTCCGCTTCTATTCTTCTCCACAATCTCCGTAGTGCTCTTCTACGGAACAGGCGTCTGGTATCTGGACGAGCGACGAACGAAACGCTTGCTGCACTTGCCGGTCGTGATGGCTATCGGAATCGGGCTGGCTTTCTCCAACGCGCGTGCGGTGATAGAAGCACTCGTCGGTTTCAAGACGGAGTTTGCGCGCACGCCGAAGTATCAAGTCGAGGGAGCGCGGGACGAAACATGGAAGAAGAAGAAGTACAAGCGCAAGGGCGGTTTGCTGCCGCTATTGGAGCTTGGCTTCGCGCTCTATTTTCTGTGCGCGATTATTTATGCGGCGCACTTACGCATGGTGCTGACGATTCCGTTCCTCACGCTCTTCCTGTTCGGCTACGCCTACATGGGCACTATGAGTTTGTTGCAGACGACGAACGGAAGAAAGTTTCAAGCTTTATGGCGTCCACTTGCTTTTGGCCGAAGGTCTTGAATCTATTTATAAATAGAACTAAAAAGATGAAAATAGTTCGCATAGCTTCTCCCATTTGCGCCCTCTTCCTACTAGCTTTAATCCTTACGCCCTATGCTTCAAAGACAATTGCTCAGACGAATTACTGGGATAATCCCGGAGCGCGACTGCTCAGCCAGCCTTTGAGCGAGTATCGCGCGCGCAGGCAGGCTCTAATGTCGCAGGTGACGGACGGCGTAGTTGTTATCTTAGGCAACGTCGAAGAGGATTTGGGCGTTGAGGCGCGTTACCGGCAGAACAACTGGATGGCATACCTGACGGGCGTGCGAACGCCGGGCGCAGCCTTGATGCTCGTGCCGCAGGGCTTACCCTCATTGAACGGCGCGCACGAGATAGTTTTCATACCGCCTCGCAACCTTGCGAGCGAGCGATGGACTGGGCCACAAATTGCGCCGGGCGAAGAGGCCGCGCGCTCGTTCGGCGCGGAGCGAGTGCTTTCCATGTCAGAAGATTTCTGGCCGAAGCTCAGAGAGGCCGCCGCGCTTCCCGCATTCAAAGGCGAGCAAACAGGGCAGACGCGCATGAAGCTCTACACAATCGTTCCTCGCCGCATAGCGAATGGCGACGTGAACGAGTTTCAGTTCGTCGAGCAGGCCAGGAATGAGTTGCCGGGCGTAGAAGTTCTTTCCGTTGCGCCGATTGTAGGGGAGATGCGAAAGAAAAAGTCTGCGGTCGAGATTGCGCTCATTCAGAAGGCGATTGACATCACGGGCGAGGCGCAATCAGACATAGCGCGCAACTTGAAGCCGGGCATGTACGAGTACGAAGTGCAGGCGATACTGGAAGCGGCATTCACGCGCGGCGGCGCTGAGCGTCCGAGTTTCCCTTCAATCGTCGGCAGCGGAATCTACTCGACCATACTTCACTACGAGGAGAATCATAAAAAAATTGAGCCGGGCGATCTGGTGGTCTGCGACATA
>DATHJK010000606.1:0-3595 GCA_035316225.1 Pyrinomonadaceae bacterium | reverse complement strand
CTGATAGAGCGCGCGTTCCCCGGCGTGCCCTGGATATTCATCTACCGCGAGCCTGTTGAAGTAATGGCCTCTCATCGCAGGCGCAAGGGTGGACAGGTAATTCCGGGCGTGCTACAGCCAGAGATTTTCGGGATGAAACTTGCGAAGGTCTCGCAAATGTCGCCGGACGAATACTGCGCACGGGTACTGGCAGGATTCTGCGAGGCCGCGCTCAGTTACTCGGACAGGGAGAATGGGCTTCTGATTAATTACAGACAGTTGCCGGAAGCGGTTCTTGATGAGATTGCGACCCATTTCAAACAGACTTTCAGCGAAAGCGACCTTGCACGGCTGGGAAGCGCCGGGCAATTGGATGCGAAGAACCCTTTCATGCCTTTTGAAGATGACAGCGTTAAGAAGCAGAGCGAGGCCACGCAAGAGATGCGGCAACTCACAACTCAACTGCTGGAGCCGCTCTATGCACAACTCGAAGCGAAACGGCAGGGACGATGAAATCTATAAGGGCCGAGAATAAGCCCTCTAGTCCTTACGGTATGCCTCAGCTATTTTCTAAATTTGGAAATAGCGAGCGGAGCCAGCCGTTCATAACACAATCAACAACAAGGTGAACGCGGTCTGTAGCGCCGCGATTGGCTACCCTGTGCTTTAAGTTGAAGTTGAGGTACCAGCATTCGCCCTCGCTCATCTCAATCTTCTCGCCTTGCAGATAGAATTCCACAAGCGGGTTCGTGACAACGGGAATGTGGAAGCGAACCTCGCCGTCTTCGATTCCAAGGTTGTAATCCCTGTGCTCGCGTATCTCCGAGCCGGGGGTGAGTTTCAGGAACCTCACGGATTCCATCTGGCACTCGAACGTGGCGAGCGCGGCGCGAATGTTTTCGCAGCGAGATAGAATATTGGTGTCTGCGTATGAGCCTTGCGCCGTAGGATCAGGGTAGAGCTTTCCTTCTAAACCGCCGACAGAGCGCAGCGCAACTCCGCTCCACTCGCCACGAAAGTATGAGGTGTTGAAATGCGGTATCCACTCGCCCGGCTCTATCTTCTCCATGTCGGATTTGAGCGCTTGGGGATTGAAAGTAAGGGGAAGCTTGTAACTGGTAATCATCTCATCTGAATTCTTTCGTTCAGCCGGGCGGCGAATCAAGTGCGTAGATCATCATTCACAGATTACGCGGAGGGCACACCGAAGAAGAACAAATCATTTGAGATTTGAAATCTCAGATTTGAGATAATGAAGTCCTCTGTGCAATCTCAGCGTACTCTACGGTCTTCGGTGGTGAATCGTCTTTCTCGTTTTTCTCAAAAATGAATAGATTGCTAATGCTCTTCCAAGAACATCCTTGCGGCTCGCGGCGCGTGCGCGCTAAACTTCAATCATCGGATTCAGAATAATCGAAATGAGAATTTCTGGCGAGGAGCGTGGCCGGTTCAAGTGTCTGGTGGATTAAGCACAGGCGAGGGAAGTCTTGAAGTGAAAGTCGAGCGCGCAGCGCTTCCGCTGGTTGCAATCGTGGGGCGACCTAACGTAGGAAAGTCAACGCTCTTCAATCGTCTGACGGGCGAGCGCCGCGCAATCGTAGGTGACGAGCCGGGCATAACGCGCGACCGCATCTACGGCGAAGCGGAGTGGAACGGTCGAAAGTTCGCGGTCGTTGACACGGGCGGCATTGTGCCTGATGACGACGCAGAGATTCCATCGAACATACTGAAGCAGGCTGAAACGGCTATAAGAGAAGCGCAGGCGCTCGTCTGGATAGTTGACGTGCGAAAGGGAATCACGCCGTTAGACGAAGAGCTTGCCGGTTTGCTTCGCTCTACGGGAAAGCGTGTGCTGATAGGCGCGAACAAAGCGGATGCCGCGCGTATTGAGAATGAAGCGATGGAGTTTTACCGCTTCGGCTTCGACGAGGTTTTTCCTATCTCCGCGGAGCAGGGAAACGGCGTGGGCGATCTGCTGGATTCTCTGGTTGCGAACTTTCGGGACAGCTCGGCTGACGAAGAAGAAGAAGGGACGCGCGAGCTTCGCCTTGCGATTATTGGCCGCCCGAACGTTGGTAAATCCTCTCTGCTTAACAGGCTGCTTGGCGAAGAGCGCGTGATAGTCTCGCCGGTTGCCGGGACAACGCGCGACGCAGTTGATACGCTGCTCGATTTTGAAGAGAGAAGTTTGCGCATCATTGACACGGCGGGGATTCGTCGCAAGGGCAAAACGCACGAGATGACCGAAAAGCTTTCGGTCGTGATGGCCCGCCGCAGTCTTGAGCGCGCAGATGTTGCCATTGTAATTGTTGACGCCAGCGAAGGCGTAGCCGCGCTTGATGCGCATATCGCCGGTTACGCCGTAGAGGCAGGGTGCTCTGTAATCATCGCGGTCAACAAGTGGGACGCAGTTGAGAATAAGCAGACGGGGACGGTCTCTGCATTCGAGAGGGAACTGCGCGACAAGATGAAGTTTCTTGACTGGGCACCTGTGGTCACAATCTCTGCGCTCACTGGGCAGCGCGCTGAAAGAATCCTGCCGCTCGCGCTTCGCGCAGACGAGGCGCGCAATCGCCGCATTCCAACTTCGCAGTTAAACTCATTCTTCGAGCGCAACGTGCAGCAGCCGCGCGGAGGCGGTGCGCCCGCACCTGTTAAAGGCGGAGTCTCGCGCCTGCACATTCAATATATGACTCAAGTTGGGTTGCGCCCGCCAGCATTCGTGCTCTTCACAGCCGGTGGGCGAGGAGGTCTTCACTTCTCATACCTGCGCTATTTGGAGAACCGCATGCGCGAAGAGTTCGACTTCTTCGCCACGCCGCTCAGGTTCGTCGAGCGGCATCGCAAGAAACGTAAGATGGGTGGATGAGTGAGATAAAAGTTTAAGTCTCAATTTTAAGAAACTGCTTTGAAAAATTCAGAGTAGCGCAAAAGCTCCGTTAGGGGCTTCTTCAAAAAGCTTCTTAAACTTGAAACTTTTCAGCCTTTCCCCTTCCGCCTTGCTCTTCATCTGAGCTATTATCAGGTAGATGCCCCGCGTGATTACCTCACAGAGAGCCAATATAATTGCTAAATGGCGATGGACGGACGCAAAACAGAATCTGAATTGAGGGAAGCTTTGTCTTCGGAAGAGGTGTTGACGAGCGCGGAGACGGGCGCGCTCTTTGAATACCTGCGCGAGGCGTCGGAGCAGTTGGAAGTTGTGAACCGCGTAGTGGCGGCTGTCAACTCCGGGCGCACGATTGACGAAGTGTTCAGCCTTGCCAGCGACCAGATGCGCGCGCTGCTGAATTTCGACCGCGCCTCGATTGCGCTCTGCGAAGAGGACGGCGAGCATCTAAGGGTGTTTGCGCTTTCGGGCGAGCACGCGCGGCCTCTAACAGTGGGCGCTGAAGGATTGATGCGCGGCTCTGTGACAGAGCTTGCGCTCAAATCGCGCGAGATGATAGTCATACCGGAGCTTAGCCGTGAGACGCGCTTCAACGTCTATGCAGACCTTGAGCGCGAAGGGTTTCATTCCGCAGTCTGCTGCCCGCTCTTCTCCATGCACCGCGCCGTGGGCAGCCTCAACCTGACCTCACGAAAGCCTGATGCCTACGACCGCAAGCACCTGCTG
>DATHJK010000605.1:0-4537 GCA_035316225.1 Pyrinomonadaceae bacterium | reverse complement strand
CATAACGGTGAATGGATTAGAGAGCAGTTGACCAAAAACGGAGGCGAGTTCGGCGTTCCTCAGAGCGCGAAGATCACCCCGTCGCAGTCAGACGGCAGCCACGTTGAGGTGCGTGTGCAGTTCACGCGCGAGATTCCGCTTCTGCCAGGCTACATGTATCAATACGAATTCGATCAGACCGCGAAGAGCAGGGAAGTGATAATGCATTAAAGGCTCGCCGCATTACATTCGCGGCGAGCCTTCAATAACTCTCTCTTCATCCGATGCTCCTCATTAAGAAGCGTAAGCTGCCAGAACCTGCGCGGCGGCTTTAGATAATCCTTGCAGTTGTATAAATCCTGCGGGCGCGCTTGCCAACCATGTGGTCGGGCACACGCCGCAACGTGTGCATGAATCAACCGATGGACAGGGAGCAGACGAGCGTGCAATGTGAGCGCGCTCGTGTTCGCGCTGCATGAACTCGCGCGAAAGCCCTGAGTCCACTATCTCCCACGGCAATGCTTCGTCGTAAGAGCGGTTGCGGCTGGTGTAAAAGTCTGCATCAATGCCCGTCTCGCGCAGCGCCCGGTTCAAATCTCCACCAAGGCGCGCGGCCAATTCGATAACACGCGCAACCTTCCTGTCGCCAGAAGAAAAGAGCGCTTGCTCGTGCGCAATGCGTGCGCTCATCGCCCTCACCTCTACGTTAGGGATGCGCGCAAGATTCTTCGAGACCCATTTCAGACGACGTTTCAATTCCTTCTCATCGCAAATAGCATCCCACTGCAAGGGCGTATTAGGTTTAGGCACAAACCCGTTCAGCGAAGGAATGATTTTGCCAGCGCGCCCGAAACGCTTTCCGGCTTCGAGCATGCGATTCTTAATCCGCTCGACCAGCACGATCATCTCTTCCAAATCTTCGTCGGTTTCCGTAGGCAAGCCAACCATCAAGTAGAGCTTTATCGTCAACATGCCACGGTCGAATACAGAGCCGCAGATGTCAACGATCTCGTCGTTCGTCAGATTCTTGTTGATGACTTTGCGCAGCCGGTCTGAGCCTGTTTCGGGCGCGACGGCAATCTGCTGATCGCGCGATTCGACCAGAGCATCCAGCAGTTCGTCAGAGATTTGATCAAGGCGAAGAGACGAAACAGAGATGCGATAATTCATGGAACGAAGACCCTGAAGTATTTCGCTTATCTCAGGATGGTCGCACACGGCTGTCGAAACCAGACCGATCTTATCGGTCTTCGCGCGCCACTCTTGCGCCTTCGCCAGAATGTCGCGCGCAGGCACGACACGCGGCGGCCAATAGTTAAAGCCAGCCCAGCAGAAACGGCACCCCTGCGAGCAGCCGCGCGAGATTTCAATCAGAAAGCGCTCACCCATCTCTGCGCGTGGCGCGAAGATAACGGTCGAAGGAGCGAACACTTCAGCCTCGCGCAAGCGTTCGGCCACTTCAATCTCACCCCGCCGAATCGCGCGCCTGAGACTTCCTTCCTTAGGATTCTCAGCCGCCACTGCGCGACCCACATGCGCTGGCACGCCTTCGGCCACTGGCCTGTATGCCTCAACAGTTCCGTCTTCGTTATAAGCGACATCGTACAGTGCAGGGACGTAAAAGCCCCTGCCTTTGCGAGCCAGAGCAAGAAGAATCTCTTCTTTCGAGCCGTTCTCAAGAATGACATCAACGAGTTGTGGCCCAAGAACTTCGCCCTCGCCAACGCCGATTACGTCCGTGAATTCCGCTATAGGCTCCGGGTTCAGGAAAGAGGCAGCGCCGCCCATCACCACAAGCGGATCATATCCCGTTCTGTCTTTAGCCCAGACGGGCACGCCGCTTAAGTGCAGCATACGCGCCATGTTCAGGTAATCAGTCTCGAACGAGATGGAGAACGCGACTACATCGAAATCGCGCACGGGCGTTTGAGTCTCAAGCGAGAGAAGCGGCGTGCGCCCTCTTTCATACTCGCGCATCTCCGCCGCGTCCGGCAAAAAGACGCGCTCGCACGAGACTTCAGGGATGCGGTTAAAGAGTTCGTACATCGCCTGAAAGCCCAGGTTCGCCATGCCAATCGAGTACACGTTCGGATAGCAGAGCGCAACGCGAAGATCAGCCACGCGCTTCACAACGTACCCATCCTCGCCAGCGAGTTTCTGTTTGTAGCTTTCGACTATACGATTCATAAGAGATTAGAGATTAGAGGTTAGAGGTTAGAGGTCAGTTGATGGCTTTTTACTAACCTCTGACCTCCAACCTCTAATCTCTAGCTTTACCTCTGTGTTCCGTCCAGAAACGCTTTCAGCTTGCGCGAGCGTGACGGGTGGCGCAGTTTTCTAAGCGCTTTGGCTTCAATCTGGCGGATGCGCTCGCGTGTGACGGCGAAGTGCTGTCCGACTTCTTCGAGAGTGTGCTCGGAGCCGGATGAACCCAGACCGAAGCGCATCTTGATGACTTTCTCTTCGCGCGGCGTCAGAGTAGCGAGAACTTCATCGGTGATTTCACGAAGGTTCGATGCGACCACTGCGTCGGCAGGATTCAAGATGGATTTGTCTTCTATGAAATCGCCCAGGTGCGAGTCTTCCTCTTCGCCGATTGGCGTTTCCAGGGAGATAGGCTCCTGCGCGATCTTCAGCACCTTTCGCACCTTCGAGACAGGAATGTCCATCTTCTTCGCAATCTCTTCGCTCGTAGGCTCGCGCCCCAACTCCTGCACGAGCGCGCGCGAGGTGCGAATCAGCTTGTTGATAGTCTCTATCATGTGAACGGGGATGCGAATGGTTCTGGCCTGATCTGCGATTGCGCGCGTGATGGCCTGTCGAATCCACCACGTCGCGTAGGTCGAGAACTTGTAGCCGCGACGCCATTCAAACTTGTCAACGGCCTTCATCAAACCTATGTTGCCTTCCTGAATCAGGTCAAGAAACTGAAGGCCGCGATTCGTATACTTCTTTGCAATGGAGACGACAAGACGCAGGTTGGCTTCGACCAACTCGCGTTTGGCCTGACCCGTTTGCTGCTCGCCTGTGACGATTGATTGAAGCGAGCGCTTTATCTCGACGGGCGCAATGTAATGTTCCGCCTCTATCTGCTGAAGACGCTTCTTAGCAACCTGTATGTGGCGCTTGTACTCTTTCTCGTCCTCCGGCTTAATACGTTTTCGGTTTAGCCGCTCTGTGTAATTTTCGATTCCACGCTCGTTGTCGCGCACCTCTTTCTGTACGCTGCGAATCGAGTTGATGAGACGCTGGCGAGCGCGCTCTGTCAGGTTCAAGCGACCGATTTCTTGCGCTATCTCAAGGCGTATGCGCGCGACCTTGCGCTTCAGACGCAGAAGTTTTTTGCTCTTGCGTCCACGTGTCACCTTCTGCTCGGCGCGCAGCTTGTCCCACTCTTTCAAGCCCGCTTTGTAGAGCTTGCGAATCTCCAGTATGCCTTCAATCGTCCAGCGCAGATACTCGTCGGCCTTGTCCTCGATTTCGGCCATCTCGGCCTGCTCTGCGAAGTTAACTATGTCGCGTATATTGGTCGTGCCCGCTTCCAACTCGTCGCCAATTTTAAGAAGCTCTTTAACGGCGATGGGCGAGCGCGAAATGGCTTTCTGGGTTTTTATCTGGCCGCGCTCAATGCGCTTTGCGATTGCGACCTCGCCCTCGCGCGTCAGAAGCGGCACGACACCCATCTCGCGCAGGTATAGCCGCACGGGGTCGTTGGTCTTCTCAAGCGCGCCAGCCGAAAGGTCTAGCTCTATGTCTTCGTCAACCGCCTCGTCGTCTTCATCCGTAGCGATGGCCGCTGCCTGTTCAAGCAGGCGCTCATCGGAATCTGCAACGGGAATGTTCGAGCCTTCCAGCTTCTGAAGCACATCCTCTATGTCGTCGGGCGAAACGATATTGTCGGGCAGCTCGCGGTTCAGATCATCAAACGTCAAATATTTCTTGTCGCCACCAAGCTCCAGCAGTCGCTGCATAACATCGTCTCTATCTTTCTCTTCCATACTCACTTTTTCTGCTCACCTCAAACGATTTCGGATCTGCATTCTGGAGTACTCCGTCGTCGCGGAGTTATTCGAGTTAATTCCAAAATAATTATCTAAAATCCAAAATCAAAAATTCGTTGCCGCCTCAGTATGAGGAAGAAACATATTACGCTTGCGTGCCAATTCAAGATGTTCCAGCGCTAGACGGTCGCGCCTGCTTTCATCGCCTGCACGCTCAGCCGCAGCGATCTCCATGCTCAATTCGTTGATGCGCCGGTCAACCGCCATCACGCGCAAAGTGCTCAAGCAGCTTTCCGCAACCGCCAGCGCGTCGTCCAAAGCCTCGCCTTCGGCGCGCGTCGTCTCGCTCATCAAAAGCAGCGGCACAAGGTCTGCCGCAACCGTGTCGCCTTCCGTCTTCGCGCTCAGAGTAGCGAAATCAAATGTTCCGCCTTCACGCTCTATTTCGACCAGCGCCCGAAACACAGATGCGGTCGGCAAATCTTCGTAATCCGGCTCTTCAATGCGCGCTAACACCGTTCGCCGCAACTCTTCGTCCGCGAAGAGTAGTTCAAGAA
>DATHJK010000604.1:0-12929 GCA_035316225.1 Pyrinomonadaceae bacterium | reverse complement strand
AGCCGTGGAGATAATTGCAGAGCCGGTCGTGAAAACAGTGATTCGACGTTCCGCATTTTGACAGGATGAGATAAATCCGATAGCCCCTGCTAAAACAATAGCTGGCCCTAAACTCTCCGCAGGAGCAATGGCGTAGATCATTACGGCCAGGAAAATAAAAGTATCCGCAACCGATTTATGGCACTGGCTGACCCCATCCTCTTTGGCTAAGGGTACGGTTAAGCGGCTGGCTGCCAGAGTGAGAAGCAGCATGAAAGCCCATGGAGCTAAACCTGTCCATCCCAATATGGGAAGCTTTAGAAGCGAGAAGATGGAGATTATGAAAAGGAGAGCGGCAGCGGCTGAAACACTTGCTAACAATGCCAGGCTCTTCCAGTTACCTTTGGGCATGTTGATTCCTCTTGATGTGACCAGGGCTACAAAGGAAGCAAAGACCGTCAATAGAAAATGAGGTTGTCCGTGTGGCTGAAGAACTGAGTGAACTTTCAGAAATCCGTGTTTAATGAAACCAGGCGGAGGCAAACGATGTTTACCACCAAATCGAAAATAGCTTTTTCCCCCTGTAAAGTCAAGCCTTTTTATTCAAATGGAAGAGTTTAAGGCGCTCCGATGCTCTTATAAAAGGCGCTCCGATGCTCTTATAAGAAGTGAGCGATGTGAAGCTTGAGTTATGTGATAATTTTAATAGATTCCGCCATCTTCACAGCAATCCCCAACTGTGCCTTTTATTTCAAGCGGGTTGAGTTGAGAAAGAAATCCAGTGGAGTTCTGGCTCAACAGCGCGCAAGAAAGGGAAATATTCCACGTTCAGAGGCGGTTTCGGTTCTGAAAGATTATTTTCAATGGCGCAATTATTTGAACTTTTTCGTTTATTTCCAGCAGTTCTAATGCTACACTGCGCGCCGCAAGATTTCTGTTTTTTTATTTGAGCGGTCGAATTGGTCGTTGCAGTTTCCAGCCATGGAGTGCTATCAGGAACTGCACGAGCATCCCGCAAGAGTGATCCGCAGGGTGCCAATCCTTCCCATTAAAGGTGAGGAGGGGCGCTTTGAAAAGTTCTTAGTCTGAGGCGAGACTCCGGTTGAGAGTATCTCGGCTCGAACCGTTTTGAATCTGCCTCACGCTCCCATCCTTTAGCAGGCTACCCCCACTGAGGGCTGGGACGGTGTGGTTGCAACATTAACTGAGCGTGCGCAGAGTTGTCTTTAGAAAAAAAATAGGTAATATACACGCGCAGCTCTTAACAATCTAACCTTTGGGTTACAGGAGAAAACTCGATGCGAAAAACCTTAGCGCTTATTGCCTTGCTTGCCGTTGCGGCTTTCTGGACGGGATGCTCGACGACGGACAATGCAAATAACGGTAATGCGAACATGGGGACGACGACGACCAACACCAGCACGACGGGTGGTGGAACGACGACAACGAACAGCACTTCGACGACGACTAACAGTTCGACAACGACCACGGGCAACATGTCGAACACGCACACCGGCAATATGTCGAACAGCAATACCCACACCGGCAACATGTCGAACAGCAACACGCACACCACAACCACCACAACATCAAACACACACAACCGTAACTAATGCAGCTTCGTTGCTGATTATTTGACAGAGGCGCGTTGAAATGCTCAGCGCGCCTTTCGTTTTGTCTATCTTTCGCACACAGTTTCCATGTTTCAGTGAAAGCGAACCGTGGTTGTGGCTAGAGTTGAAGAAAAACCGGATTATCTCTTTATCACAGAAGAGGCCGATGCAATCGCCGCCGTTCGGAGTTTGTCGGATGAAGAGATAGTAGGTCTGGACACGGAGACATACTGGGAGCCGTACGCGAAGCATTCGTCCATTTCACTCGTGCAGGTAGCTGCGCGAGAAGGTAAAGTTCTGGTCTTTGATCTTCTGGCTCTTAAGGCTGAGATATTGCGCCCGCTCGTCGAATCGCCCTCAATTAAGATGGCTGCTCACAATGCTCGCTTTGACGAAGCGATGTTAGCGGGGACGGGTCTCAAGCCTGCCTCTTTCGTTGACACTTTGCGCCTGGCTCGCTCCGCTTTACGGCTACCCTCTTACAGTCTTGCGGGAGTTTCCGCGCATCTTTTCGGGATTGAGTTGGACAAGAGTTACCAGAAATCCAACTGGCGTCGTCGTCCTTTGACAAGAGGCCAACTCGATTACGCGGCCCTGGACGCACACATTGCTCTTCACGTTTATGATGAACTGACATTGATTCTAAGAGAGAGGGGCAGGCTGGATGCGGCTCTTCGCAACGCCACGCTCACCCCTGTGAAAGAAAAAACTGACGGTGCGGGGACACCTCGCCGTCGCGCTCCCGCGATACCTCTCAGACCTTTGACTGATGAAGAGAAAAGAGTCGTCAATGTTCTGAAGAGGTGGAGATTTGAAAAAGCGCAGGCCGAACATGTGCCAGCATATATGGTCTGTCCTGACAGAACGCTGGAGCACCTTGTCATAGAGATGCCGCGTGAACTGGAGGCGCTTCTTTCCATTAATGGTCTGGGGCCGTCGCGCGTGGAACGCTACGGTCTGGAAATCCTGGAAGCTTTGGGCCAATGTATCAAAGACAATTAGCGATGGATTAAAGAGAGAAGGAAGAAGAGAAAGGCGTAAGACCTAAAGATGAAAGATGGAAGTATAGCTGTTCGTTCATCTTTCATCTTCATCTTTATCCTTCAAGCTGTTTGGAAAGCTCTTCGGGCGTTGTCGCTGGCCGATTAC
This sequence comes from Pyrinomonadaceae bacterium, assembly GCA_035316225.1. Classification (GTDB taxonomy): domain Bacteria; phylum Acidobacteriota; class Blastocatellia; order Pyrinomonadales; family Pyrinomonadaceae; genus 3-1-20CM-3-53-8. Next base: position 10,188 of record DATHJK010000604.1, on the reverse strand, counting down.
AGGTGTAATGCTGGCAGACGTATGCGGTGGAGCGAGAGTTAATCATTGTGCGGTCGCGCAGCAGCGGTACGAATTGAGAGGCTTGATCGTCAACAACTTCGGCTATTACGACAACTTTGTTGGGCAGATAGCGTCCCCAAACTGCTCGCTTCATCGCTCTTGTTTCTTCACCATCTTCCAGCCCTATCAGGACAATCTCCTTTGGAGTTGAAAGATAAAAGTCTAGCGCGCAGAGCAATCTGCCAAAGGCTGACGGATGACGCTTAACAGCGTCGGCCAGCAGGCGGAAGATTGTCACGGCTTTGCGACTGTAATCTTCATCGCCTAACAGCGTTGCAAGCCGCAGAAGCACGCCCGCTGCGACGGAATTGCCGGATGGCGTTGCGTTGTCAAAATAATCTTTCGTTCGTACTATCAGGTCTTCATGACTCTTTCCAGTGTAATAGAAACCTCCATCCTCCTCGTCCCAGAACTCCTCAATCATCTTGTCCGCGACTGCTCGCGCCTCTCTTAACCAGAGCATATCGCCTGTTGTTTCGTATAGAGTCACAAGGCCATACGCGAAGAAGGCGTAATCTTCAAGATAACCGTTCAGCTTCGCCTGCCCGTCCTTGTAGCTTCTGAGCAATAAGCCTTCTTTGCGTAAGTTATCCAGAACGAACCGGGCGTTCTGTAGAGCTACGCTTCTGTAATCATCACGCTCTAAAACGGCTGCGGCTTCAGCGAAACTGGCGAGCATCAAACCATTCCATGCAGTGAGAATCTTTTCATCTCGTCCCGGTTTGACCCGATGCTCTCTAACCTCGAAAAGCTTGCTCCGGCCTCTTTCCAGCGCCGCAGATAAAAGCTCGGCTGAAACATTCATTGAGCTGGCAACAGCTTCATTGCTCCTGCGAACATTCAAAATGTTTTCCCCCTCAAAATTCCCTGTAGCAGTAACATCGTAGTAAGCAGAAAAGAGTCGCGCATCCTCTTCGCCCAAAATCTCTTTTATCTCGTCGGTCGTCCAGATAAAGAATTTCCCCTCATGGCCTTCTGAATCGGCATCCTGCGTGGAATAAAACCCACCGCCAGCGTCCGTCATCTCGCGCCGAACGTAATCGAGCGTCTCTTCGACAACGCGCCGGTAAAACTTGTCTTTAGTCAACTGGTACATGTGCAGGTAGAGTTTCGAGAGAAGCGCGTTATCGTAAAGCATCTTCTCGAAATGAGGGACGAGCCAGCGCGCATCCGTAGAGTAGCGATGAAATCCGCCGCCCAGTTGATCGTACATGCCGCCTTCAGCCATACGCCTGCACGTGTGCTCTGCCATCTCCAGAGCCTGTTCGTTGCCGGTTCGATAAAAGGTTCGCAGGAGAAATTCCAGATTCATAGGCGCAGGAAATTTTGGCGCGCCGCCGAACCCGCCGTAAGTCGCGTCGTAACTTCTGGCGATACCCCGAAACGCAGAGTCCGGAAGGTCGAGCGACAGACTGGAAGAAGATTCTTGAGCCAGTCCCATGCGACGCAGCTCGCCCAGCATTGACACAGCCGTTTGAGTTACTTCGTCCGGGCGCTCACGATATGCTTCGGCAATCCCCGTCAGAAGGCGAGGGAAGCCCGGCATGTTGTAGCGATCTTCGGGCGGGAAGTATGTCCCGCCGTAGAACGGCACTCCTTCTGGCGTAAGGAAGACCGTCATAGGCCATCCGCCGTGACCCGTCATCATCTGTACAGCGTTCATATAGATTTGATCCAGGTCTGGCCGCTCCTCGCGGTCAACTTTAATGCTGACGAAATTGTCGTTCATCAGCCGGGCAATCTCTTCATCCTCGAACGACTCGTGCTCCATGACGTGACACCAGTGGCAGGCGGAATAGCCTATGCTCAATAGAACAGGCTTACCCTCTTTACGCGCTCGCTCGAACGCTTCATCGCCCCACGCATACCAGTCAACGGGATTGTGCGCGTGCTGCAACAGGTACGGGCTGGTTTCGTGAATAAGACGGTTGGTGAATTTCTCTTCTGTCATTATCAACCCCAGACTCAATTGTTAACTTACTTCAGAACTATTCTTTGCGAGCTTACGGTCTTCCCTTTGCGCCTTTGCGTGAACCTGCAATTCACTTAACACTCAAGATTGCGAAAGTTGAGGTTTCTCGCAAAGGCGCAAAGAAAGAAGCAAAGCTCGCAAAAGAGTTGAGCAGCTTCTGCAAAATTTTCAACTTGCTATCAAGTGATTTTGAATTCTAACCTCATAGTTTCACTGAAGCCTAACGGCGGTAAGATGGATTGCTTAAGATCATCGGTGATGGCTCGCCTGTTTCGACTAACCTGATTCTCATCTGCTATACTTTCTGACTGAATACTCATTCATTTTTCATACGCTCAGAGAGAGCTATACCATTTTTTGTTGAGGAGCTAAATCGTCGTGGAGCGAGAGACTTTAGAGATGGATGTGGTCTTCGTTGGCGCTGGACCTGCGAATTTGAGCGGGGCGCTGCATCTTGCCAAACTCGTGCGCGAGCATAACGAAGCGGTCGCTGGTGGAAAGAAAGAAGGCAAACCGCTAGGCGATATTGAGATTGGGGTGATTGAGAAGGGGGCGTCCGTGGGCGCTCACATCCTCTCCGGCTCGGTGATGGATCCGCGCGCTCTGCGCGAGTTGATTCCTGACTTCGAGGAGCAGGGCGCTCCGCTTGAATCTCCTGTAAAAGAAGACTTCTTCCTCTACCTGACGGAAAAGCGCGCGATACGCTCGCCCATCACGCCGCCGCCGCTAAAGAATCACGGCTACCTCATAGTTTCTCTGAATCGCCTGACTGCATGGCTTGGCGAAAAATGTGAAGAGGCCGGTGTGAACATTTTCCCGGAATTTCCCGGAGCAGAAATGCTCTACGATAAAGAGGATCATGTCATTGGCGTGCGCACGGGCGATAAGGGAATTGATAAGGAAGGAAAAGCTAAATCCAACTTCGAGCCGGGTGTTGACCTCAAGGCGAAGGTCACAGTGCTGGGCGAGGGGCCTCGCGGCTCTCTCGTCAAGCAGCTTTCGCAAAGATTGAATCTAAACGACGGGCGCGAGCCGCAAGTTTACAGTCTGGGAATCAAAGAGCTTTGGGAGTTGCCGGATGATCGTTACCCTACGGGGCGCGTCACGCACACTCTAGGCTATCCATCGGACGCGCAGACCTACGGCGGCGGGTGGATTTACGGGATGCAGAATCGCATCGTCAACATAGGCTACGTCACAGGGCTAGACTACAGAGACCCTCTGCTTGATCCCCATGCGGAGTTTCAAAGATTCAAACAGCATCCGTTCCTGGCAAAACTGCTTGAAGGCGGAAAGATGATTCGCTACGGCGCGAAGACAATCGCTGCGGGAGGTCTTCATGCCATGCCCCAGATTTACGCCGACGGTGTGCTGCTTGTGGGCGATTGTGCTGGCTTCTTGAATTCGCAGCGCTTGAAAGGCATACACACTGCCATCAAGAGCGGAATGCTCGCTGCCGAAACAATTTTTGAAGCCCTGCTTGCGAACGATTTCTCGAAAACTCAGTTGAGCCTTTACGAGCAACTTGTCAGAGAGAGTTGGATTATGACGGAGTTGCGTAAGGTCAGAAATTTTCACGCAGCGTTTCGTCACGGGCGATGGCTTGGGCTTGCGAACGCAGGCTTGCAGTTCTTAACGGGCGGGCGCGCGTGGGGCATCTTTGATCGCGCGAGCGCAGAACCCGGTCACGAAGCGATGCAAAAGCTCTCTTCTTACGGCTATCACGGCGACCAGTTGGAGCAGCGTTACAACGGCCTTCGCTTCGACGGCAAGTTGACCTTCAATAAGCTCACGGACGTTTACCACGCATCGGTCAAGCACGACGAAGACCAGCCTGCGCATCTTCACGTGCTGGATACAAACATATGCTCGACGCGCTGCGCTGAAGAGTATGGAAACCCTTGCCAGCGATTCTGCCCCGCAGCCGTTTACGAGATGGTCGAAGCGGGAAGCAGCGGTCGCCGCCAGCTTCAAATAAATTTCTCAAACTGCGTTCACTGCAAGACCTGCGACATAATGGATCCGTACCAGATCATCAACTGGGTCACGCCCGAAGGCGGCGGCGGGCCGGATTACAAGGGAATGTAAAAGAGAGTGATGAGTGATGAGTGATGAGTGATAAGAGAAAGCAGAAGACAGGAGTCAGGAGTCAGTAGCCGGAAGGTAAAGCATTTATCTTCTGAATTCTGGATTCCGTCTCCTTCTCTTATCACTCATCACTCATCACTCATCACTCATCACTCTCTTTATGATACTTAGTGCCGATTCACACGCGAAGATAGAGGCTTTTCATAGAAGCTACAATAAGGACGGCGGTATCAATCTGCCTCCGGTTTATGTTTATTCGGGAAGTTTTTCGCGGTGGCTCACTCATCAGTTTGGCATTAATGCAATTACGTTTGGCAGGCATGTGTTTGTTAATCCTGATCTTGTTGAGAAGGACGAGGGCGGATTATTGCGAGCGCCTGCGTGGCTCATAGCTCACGAGACCACACATGTTTTGCAGTACGAGCGCGCAGGATCCCTGGGGTTTCTGATTAGATACCTGTCGGACTATTTGCTGGCGTTGCGAGAGTTGAGATGGAAGATGGACAAGGATACGAAAATGCAAGCCTATCATGCCATACGTGTCGAGCAGGAGGCGCTCGCAGCCGAGCACGCTTTCCGCCGGTGGAAAGATGATGAAGCGGGCGCATCAGAGAAGTGAAGCGCGAAAGATGATGCTGCGCGACCTCGCGTGAGATGACCTGAAGCGCTTGAGTTGAACGCTATGCGCGGCCTGCGATGGCCTCATCGCTCACAATTGTATAAGGCACTTTGCCGCGCATGACCTCTTCCAGCGCGATGCGCGTTGGCTTGTGCTTCTGAGGGTCTGAATCCACGCGCGGGTGAGCACCGCGCTGAATCTGCTTGCTGCGCTTCGCCGCCACGATTATCAAACGATATTTTGAATCAAACGGTTGTTGGATTTGTTTCGTCTCTTCCGCTTCGGTGGCGCTCGCAGTTGCCTCTGCCGGTCTAGCCATAATGTCTTGCGATCCTCCGTATTGATATTTCTTTGCAGATGTAAGACTGGTTTGATCAGATCATTCAATCTAGGCTCAGTGCCTTCAACTGAAATTAGTTGAAGGTAGCCAGCACGCGCTCGGCTGCTCGTTCCTGTCTCTCTCTACGCGCTCGCTCCGCATAAATTATCGAAGCCAGTTGAGCCGCAGCTCGATCTGCATCGTCATTGACGATGACATAGCTGAACTCGCGGTAATGCTCCACCTCTGCACGCGCATTGCCTAAACGAATCGCAAGGTCTTCCGCATCCTCAGTCCCTCTGGCAATCAATCTCTCTTTCAGTATCTCGAACGAAGGGGGAAGGATGAAGACCGTTACGGACGAAGGGGCTATGCGGCGCACGCTGGCAGCGCCCTGAACATCAATCTCAAGAATGATGTCGCGCCCATCATTCATCTCGCGTTCGACCTGCGAGCACGATGTCCCATAAAAGTGGCCGTGAACGGACGCCCATTCAAGAAACTCTCCTGCGCTCTCCATAGCCTTGAACTCGTCCATTGAGACGAAAAAATAGTCGCGCCCGCTCGTTTCACCCTCGCGCGGCTCGCGCGTGGTGTAAGAGACAGAATAGCCAAGGTCGGGCACTGTTTTCAACACGCGGCGAATGAGCGTACCCTTGCCGCCGCCCGATGGTGAGCTTACGACGACGAGCATCCCGCGCGAGGCGGTCGCCCCGACGCACGCAGCGCTGAGCGTAGCATCGCTCATCTCACTCGACATTCTGCACTTGTTCCCTTAGCTTCTCGACAGCCGTTTTTATAGTCAGCGCCGCCTCTTTTATAGCCATGTCGGAAGATTTTGAGAGCACTGTATTTGCTTCACGGTTTAACTCTTGAAGAAGAAAATCGAGTCGCTTGCCGGTTTCGCCCTCGCTCTCAATGGCTTCAGCAAACTGCGTGATGTGGCTTCTGAGGCGCGCAATCTCTTCCGTTATGTCGCTGCGCTCCGCAAGGTAAGCAACCTCCTGCGCGAGCCTGCCCTGGTCAAGCTCTATGTTCATGCCGTCGCGCACCAGAAGCTCGGAGACCCTTCTCTGAATCCGTGTGCGGTAGATGTCAACGAGGTCGCTCGCGGCGGCCTCTATAATCGGAACCATGCGAGAAATTTCGTCCAGACGCCCACGCATCTCAACTTTCAGCGCAATGCCCTCGCGCTCGCGCATGCGTTCCAGATCGTTCAGTGCCTCATCAATCGCTCGCTCTACGCCAGCCACTATCTCATCGCTCAATCCGTCGCGCACGGGCTGCATCGCTCCGGGCAGACGCGCGAGCACGTTTATGTCCACATCGCCCGCCAGATCGAACTCCTGTTTCAGAGCGCGCATTGCAGAGAGGTAACCGCTGATGAGCGGGCGGTTCAATTCATAAGAGACTTCGCCCGTTCGCTCAAGTGTGATGTTCACGTCAACGCGACCGCGCGACAGGCGCGAGCCTATGCGCCGCTTGATGATGGCTTCGAGCGAAGAAATCTCGCCGCCCGTGCGCAGGTGAACATCGAGGAATCTGTTGTTCACGGTCTTGAGGTCAACTCCCACGGAATAATTTTCTCCGACGGCAGCGCCTCTACCGAATCCGGTCATTGATTTCATAAAAGCCGTGAATCGTGAATCGTAAATCGTCAAAAGCCGTGAATTGTAAGTGGCGGATAGAAAAAGCAGGACGCAAAGGTCTTCCATCTTCTATTCACTATTTACGATTCACGATTCACGAGTAACTCCTCCTCTTCGTCTGCGAACTGTAGCTCGTAAAGTCGCTTGTATTGGCCGCCGCGCGCGAGCAGTTCTGCATGCCTGCCCGTCTCTATGATGCGGCCTCGCTCCATCACAACGATTGTATCGGCGCGCCGCACGGTTGAAAGTCTGTGCGCAATCACGATTGTCGTGCGGTTGCGCATGAGGTTGTCCAGCGCTCGTTGAACCAGCCGCTCGGATTCAGTGTCGAGCGCCGAAGTGGCTTCGTCAAGAATCAAGACGGGCGCGTCCGTCAGCACAGCGCGCGCAATTGCCAGGCGCTGCCGCTGGCCGCCGGAAAGAAAGATGCCGCGCTCGCCCACAATCGTGTCGTAACCGGCAGGAAGCTCTTCTATAAAATCGTGTGCGAAAGCTATGCGCGCAGCATCTTCAATCTCCGCATGGGTCGCACCGGGTCGCCCGTAAGAGATGTTGTGGCGCACCGTGTCGTTGAAAAGAATCGTCTCCTGTGTGACAAGCGCAATATGTTTTCTGAGACTGGCAATTCGCGCGTCACGCAGGTCTACTTCGTCCCAGAATATTGTCCCGCTTGAAGGATCATGGAAGCGCGGGATGAGCTTGGTCAGCGTGGATTTCCCGCCGCCCGATTCGCCAACAAGAGCCAGCATTGTTCCCGCAGGGATGCGCAGACTCACGTTTCGCAAAACCACTTTCGATTCATTTTGATAGCCGAAAGAAAGATCGCGCAGCTCGATTGCTTCGCGCAGCGGCTTGACCTCAACTGCGTCCGGCTTTTCAGGAATCTCCGCGTGCTCGTCCATCACCTCCCATACGTGACGAGCGGCTGCCAGCGCCTGCTCCATGCTGTTTTGCAGGCGCGATAGTTTGCGCATAGGGTCGTAGCTTCGGAAGAGAAAAAAGATGAAGGTGAGAAACTGCGCAGCGTTCATGCGGCCTGCTTCGATCTCGCGCTGGCCGAAGAAGAGGAGCGCGACGACGGCGATCACGCCTATCATCTCAATGGTCGGCGGAGCAAAACCCGCGATTCGGTAGGATCGAAGATTGGCGCGCATAATCTCTCTCGCAACCGACAAAAATCTTTTCTGCTCTCTATCTTCTGCGCGATACGCTTTCACAATATTCTGGTTTGCGAGCGCTTCCTGCGCCGTATCAGTTAATCGCTGGTTGCCTTCGAAAGATTCGCGCGAGAGATTTCTGAGCGACGTGCCGAAGCGCGCAGTGAGAAAAGCAATGACGGGGGCAATTGTCAGCGAGCCGAGTGTGAGCCGCCAGTTGTAATAGAACGAAGCTGCCAGAAAACCCACCAGCGTGAAACTCTCGCGCAGGATGTCGCGCAGTGTGTTCGAGACGGCCAGTTCTATGGCGGCGGCGCTGGAGACCAGACGCGAGACTAGATAGTTCGAGCGATGTCGCTCGAAAAAAGTTGCCGACTGCGTGAGCACGTGACGATAAAGCTCGCGTCTGAGATTCAGGACTGAAGATTGGCCGACTATCGCCATCAGGTAGGTCGAAAAATATTCGGCCACGCCTTTCACCAGTGTGAAAAGCAGCAGCATGATGGCTATGTTGCGCCAGGCGGCAAGCCCTGAATCCGGGATGAAGCGTTGAAGGCCGAAGAGAGTCGGCGTGCGCTTGCCCGCCCCTTGAGCGAAAGCCTGATCGAATATGGGGACGATCAAAGCGCCTACGGCGCTTTCGAGCAGGCCGACGACCACCATTGCGATTGTCGCCAGCAGGAAAGTCAACCAGTGTGGCTTGAGGTATTTAAGTAGTCTCCGAAGATCGTGCATCGTCAAGAACGCGCGCTTGTTTCGCTTTCTGGAGGGTAGGAGTAACCGGACGCTCGGTCGTCGGTAAATCAAAACTATACTTATCACTGTGAGTGCGCGTCAAGGAAACCGGATGTTAGATGGTGGTTAGGTTTGAAATTTTTCCACTGTATTTATCGAAGCGATGATTTCAAACTTCAACACTACCAGATGTCAGATGTTGGATGCCGGGTGCCGGTTCTTAGCTTTTACCAGCACCCGGCATCCAACATCTGACATCTACCCTTTCATTCTTGCTCTTCATCTGCGCTATAATCCTGCGCGTCATAAAACTTCCGTGGGCAAGGGGTCTCGACGCGCATTGGATCAACACACAGCGACAAGACAGAAGAGCGGCGGGCAGCTTCTAATAGTAGATGATGAAGTGGAGTTGCGCCTTCTTCTTGCAGAATATTTTCGACGGCTCGGTTTTGAAGTGGAAGAGAAGGAGAGCGCCGAGGCCGCAATTGAAGTGGCCTCGACGCACCGTTTCGATTGTTTCATCTTTGATGTTTCGATGCCGGGCATGACGGGCTTCGATCTGCTCAGGCGCATACGCGAGCGCGGCATACAGACGCCCACGCTGTTCCTGACGGCGCACGACTCAATCGAAGATAAAGTCTCAGGCTACGATGCAGGGGCTGACGATTATCTTGCGAAACCTTTCAGCCCGCGCGAGCTTGAGCTTCGTGTGGAAGCGTTGATGAAGCGCGGCGGAACCGCACCGCAAAAGTCCGAGCATGACGGGGAGAAGATAGAAGTCGGCGATCTAATCATTGACAAGCGCAGGCATGAAGTGTCGCGCGCAGGTGAAAGAATAGAGTTGACGCCGCTGGAGTTCCAGATTCTTGAATTGCTCGCTTCCGAGCCGGGGCGCGCCTGGTCGCGCAATGCGCTGCTCGATAGAGTGTGGAGCACGGATTATGAAGGCTACCAGCGCAATATTGACCCGCACATCAACAGGTTGAGAAAGAAGCTTGAAGTTGACCCGAAAAATCCGCGCTACGTTCTAACGGTTCGCGGCGTCGGCTACAAACTGAACGAATCGCCTTAAAACTTTTCTCAAACGTTCTTTCCGGTTTTTCCCTGTCAGCAAAAAATCAGGAAGAGCGTTTGAAACCCCCTTGAATCCTATGCGCAATGCTTGCCTCCTGAAAACGATTCTCATCACATTTCTTCTACCAGTTTCTCTTCTGTTTTGTGTCGCCGAAGCAGGCGCGCAAAGAAGGCAGAGCGCCAGACCTGCGCCGCAGCCGACTCCGCAGCCAGCCGCGAAACTCAGGCTGCGCTGGAGCGGACGCCCCGATGTTGCGCGATATAGAATTCAGGTTGCGCGCGACGAACGATTCGCAGACGTTGCGGTTGATAGCGTAGTCGTCGGCAGGGAAACTCTGGTGACAGACCTTGCGCCCGGACGTTACTACTGGCGAGTAGCGCCCGCAGCGCAGGAGACAGGAACTTTCTCGCCGTCAAAAACAGTTCAGCTTGAAGCCGGAGCGTTGACTGAATCTACTATCAGCACGCCTCAGCAAGTGGCCGTCGCACCCTTGCACGCGGGAAACGCAACGGGC